>JAEZZN010000014.1 GCA_023418535.1 Bacillota bacterium
CGGCCAGTCTCCATCACTTCCACCTCGGTGTTGAAGATCCGACTGAGCATCTGCCCCGTCATAATTTCTGCCGGCTCCCCGAACGCCACCACTTTGCCGTCTTTCATGGCGCAGATCCGGTCCGCGTAGCAGGACGCAAAGTTCAAGTCGTGCAGCACCACCACCACGGTTTTCCCCAGCTCCACTGCGATGCGCCGCAGGTGGCGCATGATCTGCACCGCGTGCGCCATATCCAAGTTGTTGAGCGGCTCGTCCAACAAAATATAATCCGTATCTTGCGCCAAGATCATCGCCACGTACGCGCGTTGGCGTTGCCCACCGGACAACTCATCCAGGAAACGCTCCGCGATAGGCTCCAACCCAAGGAATTCAATGGAGCGCGCCACGATGTCATGGTCTTCCTGGGTGAGTCGTCCTCGTGAATAAGGAAACCGCCCGAACCCCACCAGCTCGCGCACCCGCAGCCGCGACACGAAGTGGTTTTCTTGCCGCAAAATGGAAACCACTTTCGCCAAGTCCGCCGACTTCGCTTCCGTCACGTCAAAATCTGCGACCCGGATCTGGCCTTCATCCATCCGCATGAGGCGACCCACCATGGTCAGCAGCGTGGACTTGCCCGCCCCGTTTGGCCCCACCAGGGCGGTGATGCCTCCGCGCGGGAAACTCACCGTCACCTCCCCGATGGTGACCTCATCGGAATACACTTTCTTAACTGCGCTTACTTCAATCACAGTCGCCCCTTCCGCAACAGGTACGTCAAGAAGAACACGCCGCCCACCATTTCGATGATGATCCCCACCGACCCTTGCGCGTACACCAGGTGCCGCAGCGTGAAGTACGCGCCCGCGAGCGTCACCACACCCACTAGCCACACCATCGGTAGCAGTTGGCGGTGGTCGAAGCTCTGCGCCAGTTGGTAGGTGATCATGGCGGTGAGGAAACCCAGGAACGAGATCGGTCCGATCAGTGAGGTCGTGACCGCCATCAGCACCGAAATCAACCCTAGGAACACCAGCGTCATACGCTCATAGTTCACGCCCAGCCCCACCGCCACGGGGCGGCCCAGTGCCATCACGTTCAGGGTGCGAGCCAGGAAGAAGATCACCCCGGCAGCAACGAGGGCGGTGGGCGCGGCGAACACCAACATGTCGGTTTCGGCGTTCGCAATGGACCCAATCAGGCGGGCCAGCAGCACATCGAACGCAGTGGGTGAAAGCATCCGCTGCATGAACGCCGTCAGCCCCGTCATGGCGGAAGCCAAGATCAGCCCCACCAGCAGCATCTGATGGATACTAGTGCGCCGCCACACCAGTAGCCACCCGTAAAGCGCCATCGCCAGGCCCACCATGAGCGCCACTTGCAGCAGGTATTCGCCCAGCGTCACCGCTTTCGCCACCGCCGCGATCCCGAAGAAGAACACCACCGAGGTGTGCAGCAGCCGGTAGAGGGCCTCGAACCCGATGATCGAGGGCGTGAGGATGCGGTTCGCGGTGATGGTTTGGAACGTCACGGTCGCCACTCCGTGGCACAATGCCGCCACTAGGATCACCACGATGCTCAGCAGTCGTCGTTTCGCGATCACCCAGAACCCGGGGGAGCCGAACGGCAGCGGGTTGTTCCACACCAAGATCAGCAGGCACAACACGACCGCGGCGACCGTCAAGCCCACCATCAGTGTGCGGTAGCGGCTATGCGTTGCCATTTTGACCTCGCAACACCAGGAAAATGAAAACCGCTCCGCCGAAAATCGACAAGATCACCCCGACCGGCATTTCAAACGGTGCGATCACCAGGCGCGCCAAAATGTCGCACGCGGTGACGGTGATGACCGCCACGATCACCACCCACGGCAAGTTCGATCGCAAGTTATCCCCACGCATCAGCGTCACCAAGTTCGGCACCACCAACCCTAAAAACGGTAGCTGCCCCACCACGACCACCACGGTGCCCGCCGCCAACGCCACCAGCACGGTGCCCAGTAGCACCACTTTTTGGTAGTCCACTCCAATCGAGGTCGCCACGTCCTCTCCCAGACCGGCGGCAGCGAAACGGTCAGCGGCGATAAATACCATCACGAGGACGATCACCACCAAATAAATCGGTTCGTACTGTCCCGAGATGGCGGCGATAAAAGACCCGGTGAACCAGGTGGAAACTTGTTGGGCGCCACCTGCCCACAGTGCGATGAAAGTTTTCAACGCGCTCACCACGGCGCCCAGCATGATCCCCATGATGGGTACGGTGATGGCGCTTTTGAGTTCGACGCGTCGCAGCATCAGGAAGAACACCATGGTGCCGAAGAACGCCACCACCACGGCGGCTGAGAGTTTCACCAGCAGGGGGGCTTCGGGGCTGATAATCATCACCAGCAGCAGCCCCAGTGCTGCCCACTCGGTGGTGCCGGTGGTGGTGGGTTCGACGAAACGGTTCTGCGTCAGCTGCATCATCACGGATCCACTGACCGCCATGATCGCGCCCGCCAGCACCAGGGTCACGGTGCGTGGCACGCGCGTTAAGAAGAACATGCGGATGCCGTCGTCGGCTGAGAACACGTGGTATTGCCCCACCAGTAGGGAGGCGATGACCAGTGCCAGCGCGACGACGACACCAGCTGCTAGCTTCCATTTCTCGCTAGCTTTGACCGTCCTCATCGGGCTCTATTTTTGCTCCAACTTATCGGCCAGGTCGTTGAAGAACTTGGTGTAAGTCAAAATCGACTCATCCAAGTACGTGTTCGTCGGCATGTAAACGATCTTGTCGTTCTTCACCGCTGACACGTTCGCCAGCGCCGCGCTGTCTTCAATGATGGCCTTGGCGGGTTTTGCTTCTTCCCCACCGCGAGCTGCCAGCGCTGCGTCACGGTCCATCACCAAAATGATGTCCGGGTTCGCTTGGGCCATGGTTTCCACGGAAATGTCATCACCCATGTGGTCGGAGGAGCCTGCCGCCTCCAGTGCCGGTTTCAGGCCGAAGATGTCGAACACCGGCCCCAGGGAGCGCCCGGTTTTCGGAGCCGAATAGTTCAACGTGCCTTTAGTGGAGATCACTGCCATGACGGTGGCGTTACCGTCGTAGGCTTTCTTCACCCGCTCAATGGCGTCGTCGAAGTCCTTAATCATGGCTGCTGCTTCGTCTTCCTTTTGGAAGATCTTGCCGGCCAGTTCGATCTGGCGGCGCAGTTCCTGATCGAAGGGCTGATCCTCGCGAACGTCGATATCTACCAACGCAGTGTCGGGCAAAAGTTTCCTGATCTCGTCATACTGCTTCTTATAGCGCTGCCCGTTGATCACCAGGTCGGGGGTGGCTGCCACCAGTGCCTCGAGGTTCGGTTCGCGGTGTGACCCCAGGTCAACGATTTCCTTGTCGTCGCGGTAGGCCGAGCCGGCGGGGATAAGCGGGATGGGTGCGGCCACCAGTTTGATCCCCCACTTCGCAGCGGGCTCAAACAGTCGGTTGTCGGTGATGACGATCTTTTGCGGGTCGGTGGGGATTTCCACTGTGCCACGGTTGTCTTCAATGGTCACGGGGCCGGCGGCAGTTTCGGTTGCGGCCGCGGTCTGCGCGGATGTTTCGTTGCTTTCTGAATTCGCGCCATTTGAGGAACAGCCTGACAGCGTCAACGCCGCCAAGGCACCTACAGTGGCCAGAATTTTGGTCACTCGCATGAGAGCTCTCCTTGGATTTTCTTTGGGACATGGAATCCTCGGGGATTCACCGCAAATCATATAC
>JAEZZN010000030.1 GCA_023418535.1 Bacillota bacterium
AAACAATCGTGCTTATCTTTTGCTACATCAATTCCAACACAAATCATAAAAATCTCCTTTGAATAAAATTGATACTGTTTAGGACCACTGGTACTCTTTGCGATTGTAACCTCGTTCTAAATAAACCGTCATGCGGTATCTAACTGATTAACAAATATACAAATAGACTGTGGCTGTAGCATTTCTAAAACCATCAAGTGGGAGGAAGAATAAAACAATCCACAGTATCTCAAATAGTATAGTATACAGCCCTTGGAGAGGGACTATAAACACTACTACTTTTATAATACGAGGAAGATAATTGAAAGAATTGGATCAAAGAGAGATGGAAATTGGATTATAGTTAGATAGTATAAAAATGAAACGGGTAAATATATGATTTCATTTGATACTACTATCTTACAAGTATCTTTTTTAAACACAATTTTTGCATTAATTATTTTTATACCTAAATTTTATTCAGATATAATTGATGATAGATTAGGAGATAAAATATCTCTATATTTTGCTATTATTTTATTGGTATTACATTAAATTTTCTATGTTGTAATTCCAAATTATTTTTGAATTATTCTAACATAAGTACTAGGGATTTTGTGGCAATAAATTTAGTAATTTAACTATAATTAATTATATAATACTACCGTAGTTTATGTAAAAGATTAGGCTTATTTGATGTTGGATAGATATTATTTTTATTAAAATAAAGTTAAGGAGACAAATAAAATGAATGGGACAGAAAACAGCAAGGATCTTATTAGTGTATTGTGGAGTGGAGCTGATATACTTCGTTCAAAGATGGATGCTAATGAGTATAAGGATTATCTATTAGGAATTGTATTTTATAAATACTTGTCTGATTCCTTTTTAATTAAAGTATATGATCTTATTAATGATGAAAAGCCATCATCATTGAAGGAGGCGTTGGAAGAATATAGGGAAGCATTAAAAGGTGACAGTGCTAACGAGTTGATAGATGAAATTAAAGCATCATGTCATTATGTGATTGAACCAGATCTTACATATACTTATTTTGCTAATGAAGCCAGAAATAATGCGTTTAATAGAGAAAATTTACAAAAAGCATTTAATAATATTGAACAAAGTGACCCATTATTTTATGATCTATTTTCTGATATAGATTTATATTCTAATCGTTTGGGTACAGGCGATCAGAAACAGAGTGATACAATTTCAAACTTAATCAAAGAAATTGATAAGGCAGATTTATTGAATACAAATACTGATGTATTGGGTAATGCTTATGAATATTTAATAGGACAGTTTGCATCTGAGACAGGAAAGAAAGCTGGCGAATACTATACTCCGCAAGCAGTATCTAAAATATTAACAAAGATTGCTATTGCAGGGCAGGAAGATAAAAAAGGATTATCAGTGTATGATCCCTGTATGGGGTCTGGATCTCTACTTTTGAATGTCAAAAAGTATGCTACAGATCCGCTAAATGTAAAGTACTTTGGACAGGAGCTAAATACTTCAACATATAATTTGGCAAGAATGAATATGTTTTTACATAGTATCTCTCCAGAAAATCAGAAATTAAGGCATGGAGATACGTTAGATGCTGATTGGCCGACAGATGAAGAAACTAATTTTGATATGGTGCTTATGAATCCTCCGTATTCAGCAAAGTGGAGTGCTGCTATAGGATTTTTACAAGATGAAAGATTTAGTGATTATGGTGTGTTGGCACCAAAATCAAAGGCGGATTATGCATTTTTATTACATGGATTATATCATTTAAAAAATAGTGGAACTATGGCTATTGTATTACCTCACGGAGTTCTTTTTAGAGGAGCTGCAGAGGGGAAGATAAGAGAAAAACTTCTTAGGGCAGGAAATATTTATGCTGTTATTGGATTGCCGGCAAACTTATTTTACAATACTTCTATCCCTACGTGTATTGTTGTGTTAAAGAAACACAGAGAGGGCAGAGATGTTATGTTTATTGATGCATCTAAAAAGTTTAATAAGGGTAAGAAACAAAATACAATGACAGATGAGCATATTGAATCGATAGTAGATTTATATATGAAAAGAGAAACTATTGATAAAATATCGCTTCTTGCAAGTTTTGAAGACATTGAAAAGAATGATTTTAACTTAAACATACCTAGATATGTAGATAATTTTGAAAAAGAAGAGCCAATAGATATTAATGCACTTTTAGGGGAAATGAAACAGACTGATGAAGAAATTCAAAAAGTGCAAAATGAGCTTATATCTATGTTATATGAATTAACAAGTTCTGATGAGGATATTAATGTTTCATTAAATGAGTGTATTAAGGTGCTTAAGGGGGAATTTTAGTGAAAAAACCGAAGATTAGATTTAGAGGGTTTACTGAAGATTGGGAACAGCGTAAGTTAGGGGAAGTAGGTTCAGTTTCAATGTGCCGAAGGATATTTAAAGATCAAACTTCCAAAAGCGGAGATGTACCTTTTTATAAGATTGGTACATTTGGAGGTAAACCAGATGCTTTTATTTCAAACGAATTGTTTGAAGAATATAAAGCTAAATATCCTTATCCGAAAAAAGGGGATATATTAATTTCTGCTTCAGGTAGTATTGGCAAAACTGTTGAATTTACGGGCGAAAATGAGTATTTTCAAGATTCTAATATTGTGTGGTTAAATCACAATGAATGTTTAGATGATACATTTTTGAAATGTTTTTATTCGATTGTACAATGGGCAGGTATTGAAGGTAGCACAATAAAGAGACTTTATAATGATAACATTCTTAATACTGTTATAAAATTACCAATAATTGAAGAACAAAAGAAAATAGGTAAATATTTCTCCCATTTCGACAACCTCATCACCCTTCACCAACGAAAGTGCGATAAATTAAAAGATATGAAAAAATATATGCTTCAAAATATGTTTCCACAAGATGGTGAGAAAATTCCAAGAATCAGATTTAAAGGATTTACTGAAGATTGGGAACAGCGTAAGTTGGGGGAAGTATTTGAATACGAGCAACCGCAACCATATATAGTAGAAAGTACAGAGTACGATGTAAAAAATGGAATACCTGTTTTAACAGCAGGAAAATCCTTTATTTTAGGATATACCAACGAGCAATTTGGCATAAAACAAGCGGACACAAATGCACCAGTCATTATCTTTGATGACTTTACAACATCTTCTCATTATGTTGATTTTGCGTTTAAGGTTAAGAGTTCAGCTATGAAACTGCTAACTTTGCATTATCCAGAAGATAATATGTTCTGTGCCTACAATGTCTTAAAGGGAATTAGATATGTACCTGTTAGTCATGAGAGACATTGGATATCAATTTTTGCAAACTTCAATGTTTTATTGCCTAAAAAAAATGAAGAACAGACCAAAATAGGCTCATTGTTCCAACACCTCGACAACCTCATCACCCTTCACCAGTGTAAGTATCATTTTAATACAAAAATTATGGTAAACGATTGGGAACAGCGTAAGTTAGACGATTTATGTACAATTATTACAAAACAAACAGGATTCGATTATTCCACAATAATTAAACCTTCACTTTTAACTAATAAAAGAGTTAACGCCTATCCATTTATTCAGAACAAAGATTTCGATGGAGAAAATATAAATTTAGAAACAGATTTTTATGTCCCTATAGAAGTTGCAAAACGCTTTCCTAAGATAATTTTAGATACTCCGTCAATACTTATATCTATATCAGGAAAAATAGGTAATGTTGGATATTATAGGTTAAAAACAAAGGCATTTATTGGTGGTGCAGTTGGTATTTGTAAACTAAAAGAAGATATCGGGAGTATTATAGTTTACTCATTACAATCTGAAGCTGGACAAAAATATTTCCGTTCTTTGATTAAGGCGTCTTCTCATGCCAATATTACAGTAGCAGATATAAGAAATATAAATATAAAATTACCACAAAACAAATGTGAAAGTCTAATGGTGACTGAGTTTTTCCACCATCTCGACAACCTCATCACCCTTCACCAGTGCAAGCAAAATATATGTTTTATAAAGAGCGTTATCGATAAAAATTATCGTAAGCCAATAAAAAAATCAATTGTTTTCGAAACTTGTTCATTTTTTGTAAAAAACTTACTATTAAAAATTAGAATAACAATAATATATATTTATAGAGAATATATTTCGCTAAAAATAAATCTAGTAAAAATTGATATTAGTTTTATCTTTAAAGAAAAAATAGTATACTTAAATATAACTTATTTTGAAATTATTAATTATAAAAAAATAAAATATTTATTAATACTAATTTTTGAAGAAATTACTATAGTAATAAAGGAGACCATAACTATGCGAGAATTAGAAGCAATCATTGAGCAGAATTTAATAAATGAACTCATAAATGGAAAGTCGCAATGGACCTGGAGAAAAGATTTAAAAACTGAAGAAGATTTATGGAAAAATTTCAAGTATATACTTGAACAAACTAATAAAGATAAATTGAATGGAGAGTCTCTTTCTGATTCTGAATTTGACCAGATAAAAAACCAACTACAATTTTCCTCTTTTTATAAGGCTGGAGAATGGCTAGTGGGCGAGAATGGTAAAGTTATGGTTCATGTCCAAAGAAATGATAAAAAGCTACATTTGGAAGTAATGAATCACGAGCATATTACTGGTGGAACGAGTGTATATGAAGTTATCAATCAATATCGCGCATTTAATACCGATGAAAATACTATTGATGCAACTCGTAATCGTCGTTTTGATGTTACACTAATGATTAATGGACTTCCAATGATTCATATTGAGCTTAAAAATAAAGAACATTCTTTTATGGATGGATTTCGTCAAATTAAAAAATACATTGGAGAAGGCAAATTTTCTGGCATTTTTTCGGCTGTTCAAATGTTCGTTGTAAGTAATTGCGTAGAAACTAAGTATTTTTCTGCCACAAGTGATACAGAATTAAACTCTAAATTTATTAGTGGATGGGTAGATAGTGAGAATAATCCTGTATGCAATTATCTTGATTTTGCAAAATGCGTACTATCAATTCCGAGAGCACATGAGATGGTAGCCAAATATACTGTATTAGATCAAGATTCTAAAAGATTGATTTTATTAAGGCCATATCAAATTCATGCAATAGAAGCAATCAGGGAAGCTTCAAAAAAAGGAGAATCAGGATATGTATGGCATACAACAGGATCAGGAAAGACATTAACTTCTTATAAATCAACAAGAAATCTTCTAATGGATATACCATCAATTGATAAGACTATTTTTTTGATTGACAGAAAAGATTTAGATTCACAGACAACTCAAGCATTTCAATCTTATGCAAATAATGATTTAATTGATGTTGATGAAACAAATAATGTAAAAGATCTTGCAAATAAATTAAAAACTGATGATAGACGAGTAATTGTAACAACCATTCAAAAATTACAAGTATTAATAAAAAAAATTTCACTGGATGGAGAAGCAAAATATAATAAAATTAAAAAGTTGAATATTGCATTTGTAGTAGATGAATGCCATAGAGCTGTTTCCCCTAATACCAAAAGAGAATTGAAAAGATTTTTTAATAATTCTCGATGGTATGGCTTTACTGGAACGCCGCGTTTTGCTCAAAATCCCTATCCTCAATTAGGAGATTTACCTAGAACTACTGAAGAACTGTATGGAAGATGTTTACATAAATATACAATCCAAAATGCTATACACGATAATGCTGTTTTAGGTTTTCAAGTAGAACATAATGGACCAAAAGGTGATATTGATGAAATAAATTCTAGTATATATGATAATGAGGGACATATGTTGAAAGTATTAGATATAATACTTAACAGGTCTTACTATAAGTTAGGATTTCAAAATGGGAAAGGAAAGACCTATGAAGGAATTCTTACAACAAGTTCAATTCAAATGGCTCAGAAATATTATGATTTATTAAAAAAAGTAAAAAATGGAGAAAAAGCTCTTACAATTGATCAAAAGATAAAACAGATTCTTCCAGATTTTCCTAAGTTTGCAATTACATATTCAGTATCTGAAAATGAAGAAAATTCAAAGATAAATCAAGATAAAATGAGTGAATCAATTAAAGATTATAATGAAATGTTTGGAACAAAATTTGATATATCTCAAATTCAAGCATATAATGCTAATTTAAATAAGAGATTAGCTAGGAAAGAAAAAAAATTTAAAAATAGAAGCGAACAATTGGACCTAGTTATAGTAGTTGATCGATTATTAACAGGATTTGATTCACCTTGTATGTCAACTATGTTTATTGACAGACAACCAATGGGTCCACATGATTTAATTCAAGCGTTTTCAAGAACTAATCGAATATTTGATAATAATAAAATATTTGGTCAAATTGTAACTTTTCAAGCACCTAATAAATTTAAAGCAGCTGTTGATGAAGCCATACAATTATATTCTGCAGGTGGGATAAGTGAAGCAATCGGAGATGATTGGGAAGTTGTAGAACAAGAGTTAATAAAGTCATTTAACGCTCTTAAGAAATTAGCCATTAGTCCAGATGAAATAAATTTAATGTCAAATAAAGGAAAAGAAGTATTTGCAAGAATGTTCCAAGATTTTGACAAATTATTTGCACAGTTAAGATCATTTACTAATTATGATGATTCTATGCTAGATGATTATGGTATAAAACTTGATGAATATTATGATTATGCAGCTCACTATAAAAATATAATAGAAATGTTAAAAGAACAACGTCAACAAACAGGAGATAGTATAGAAGAAGGAACGGTAGTAGATTTTGATTATGAACTTATGGCATATAGTCATACAAAGATTGACTATGAATATATTATTAATTTAATAGAAAACATTGTTAATTCAGAAAATACAAATGATGTAATTACTCCAGAAGCAAGACAAAAAAATATTGATGAAGTCGTTACATATATAGATGAATTAAGAAAAGATAATCCTAAGATTGCTGATATTATGTCGGATGTTATTTATGAGATTGATGCTGGTAGTAATAAATATTGTGGGCAATCAATATTGAATGTTATTGAAAATACAAAGCTTGAACTTATTGATAAAGAAGTAAGTAAATTCTGTGCTAATTGGCATGTTTCAAAAGAGGAAGTAATGCATGCGGCGATTAATTATAGAGATGATAGAATTTTAAATGAGAATGCTATTAAAGAAACAGCTGATTTTAAAGGGTATAACAAATCCCATGGGGAAAAAATTCAAAAGTTCAAATATTATTCTACTATGATGACAGAGCTTAAAAAATTACTTAAAGAAGAGATAAAGCCACTTTTATCAAATTAATATATAGTATTTAATAATTCTGTTTATATCAGTGTAAGCAATTTAGTAAATAAGGAGGGGCTTATGTTAAATGATATAAACAAGGAAACTTTATTTTGTGATTATTATAAGCAATGGATAGAAGTTTATAAAAGAGGGGCAATCAGAGATGCAACTATGGCAAAATACTTGATGACAAATAAATGGTTAGAGCGACTTGTTCCTGATTTAAGGATAATGAATTTAAATAGAACAGTTTACCAGCAACTATTAAATGACTATGCAAAGGAACATGAAAGACAGACAACATTAGATTTTCATCACCAGCTAAAGGGCGCTATTTTAGATGCCATTGATGAGGGATTAATTATTAGAGATCCTACTAGAAAGGCGATTATTAAAGGAAAGACACCAAAAACAAAGAAAATAAAATACTTAAATCAATTTGAGTTACATACATTACTTGCTGATCTTAATTTAAAAGAGACAGTTAATTGGGATTGGCTTATTCTTCTTATAGCTAAAACAGGAATACGCTTTTCAGAAGCTTTAGCAATAACTCCGGATGACTTTGATTTTTCAAGACAAACATTATCAATTAGCAAGACTTGGGATTATAAAGGGGCAGGAGGATTCTTACCAACTAAAAATAAAACATCTGTAAGAAAAATACAGATAGACTGGCAGATAGTTGTAAAATTTTCTGAACTTGTTAAAATATTACCCAAAGATGAACCAATCTTTGTTGGAAAAAATAAGATTTATAATTCTACTGTGAATGATGTATTAACAAGACATTGTAAAGCATGTGAAATTTCATTAATATCTATACATGGATTAAGACATACACATGCTTCATTACTATTATTTGCAGGGGTATCGATTGCAAGTGTTGCAAGAAGATTAGGGCATGCAAGCATGACAACAACACAAAAGACGTATTTACATATTATACAAGAGCTTGAGAATAAAGATGTAGATCTTGTAATGAGAACATTATCTGGATTATAAAGAATAAAATAATTAATTGCTTGCACTGATATTATAAATAAGGATAATTAAAAATTAATAACGTTCAAGTATAAAAAATATAATAGAAATAAAGGGATTTAAATCGAGGAGTACTTAAATGAAAGAAGAGTTAAAAAGATGCACTTCAGAAGGTAAAATAGCATATTTAATAAAGCCAATATTTACAGTTTTACAAGAAGCGGGTGGCAAGTTAGATAGAAGAGAGATTAAAAATAGAATATCTGATTTAGATGAGCAAATAGCAGAATTTGCTGAAATAGTTAAAACCTCTAAATCTACTGGAAATACTTATAAGGATTTTAATTACAAATTTAACTTTGCAATTAAGAATTTATTTTTACTAGATTACCTTAAGTATACTAAAGGTAATCCGACAATTACATTGACTGATAAGGGACTAAATGTTGACATTAAGACTTTAAATGTTAATAAGGAAATAATGATTCCTTCAAAAAAGGTATGGAATGAACTTAGTGAAAAAAATAAAAAAGAACAAAAAAATAATAATGGATCAGAAAATAATGATATTGATGAAGCGATGTCAGAAGATCAAATTTTAAATAATTTTAAAGAGAAGCTTTTAGAAAGTATTGCTAATATGTCTCCCAAAAAATTTGAAGCTTTTTCTAGAGCGTTATTAACTAAAATGGGAGTTGAGTTTACAAATGAAGGAGTACAAATAAGCAATGATGGTGGCATTGATGGTTATGGGTACCATAAAGATTTAGATGATTTTAGGACTACTAGAGTAGTTATTCAATGTAAAAGATATAATAATGGACCAGTTACAGAGCCAGATATTAATCAATTCTTGGGAGCTATGAGTAAATTTCGAGCTGATTATGGTGTATTTATTACCAATAGTCGTTTCACTAATAGTGCAAAATATGCCTCGAGGCAAGGTGCACCAATAACATTAATTGATGGTAATGATTTATTTGAATTAGTAATTAGATATCAATTATATATAACACCAGTAACAACTTATGTATTGGATGATTTCTATAAAGCATAGGTATATGTTAATAATATATAAATAATTCCATAAATTATAGATTATTATAGCATCTATCAAATATGTAAAAGGATTCTACAAAATAAGATTCTCAGGTACTACAGATTGGGGAATCATACCTGCAATAAATCTGAGAATCTTATTATGTCCTATATTCTTTTATCAGTTATTTTTCATAATACAAATATCTAATATTAACTCTTATTTAATCTTGCAATATGAATGATTAAAAATGCTATTGTTTTATTTAGTGAAAAGATTACTATATTATTTATTTCACCAATAACTTTTGCATATTTAATTGTATTGTTTGAAGTAGAGGAAGATAACAAGTTATGCCAAATTTAAAAGCAAAAGAATATAAAAAATTTGAAAATATAAAATATGTTCGAAAAGATGGAAGTGAGTATTGGAGTGCAAGGGAACTTGCTGAAGTACTTGATTATGCTCAGTGGAGAAACTTTCAGAAAGTGATCGATAGAGCTATGATTGCTTGTGAAAACAGCGGCCATAAAATATAATACGATTTTGCTGAGATCAGCAAAATCGTGGAAGCAGGTGCTACAAGCAAGGCTATAAAAGATTATGAACTTACTTCAAAAGAGATTTTTCAAAATCAGTATTCATTTTTTTAAGTCTTCGATATCATCTTTGTATATAACCCCCGTACTATTAATACGTTTTACAATCTTATTTAGATTATTTGCATTAATACCTAATAGATGATGTAAATCGTAGAATGCTTTCATATCAATAACAAAAATATCTTTTTCTAGTATACATTTTCTAATAAAATGACTCATATTTTTAGAGCTACTCAATTTCATTTTCTTTTTTTTATAAAGTGAACTTAAAAGGAATAGTGAAAGTACCAAATTGGTTTGATAATTTTATTAAATAGATTTAGTTTAGAAAATTTTCTGTAATTAACAAAAGGATATGAAGTTATAACTGTTAATTAGGAGGATGATTTATATGGGGACAGTTACGCACTTTATTAAGAAAACTCGTATCTAGAAGCATGCTGTTTTTTGTGCGTCAAATTTTTCAAATTCCAATTATCCAATTAATTTTAAACAACGATATAGTCTATATTTAATATTAAAAATTTATTCATTTAAGAGGACTGGGTATATCATAATGCCGTAGTCCTCCTTTTTCGTTTTCAAACAAGATTTTGAAATGATAAGGAGGACTAAAAAATGAATAAAAGTTATTTCTTGTTTGTAAATGAAAAAAAAGGTAGAGGTAAGTGAGGAAATATATAAAGTCTATTGGCAAGAGAAAAATCATCAAAATTACTTAAAGCAGATAGATAGGAAAAACTGTCTGCTTTTACTTTCATCATTTGATAAAGATGGATATTTTGAAGAAAGTATTGTTGATAAAGATTTTGATATTGAAAAGATAATTCAAACACAGATGATGATAGAAGCTGTTAGAAGTGCATTAGCTAAACTAAGTGATGAAGAAAGAGAAATAATTGCTAGGCTTTATTTCAGTGATGAAACACTTAGATCAGTTGAAAAAGAAAAAAGCATATCGCATCCAGCCCTTATAAAGAGAAGGAATAAGATATTAGAAAAGTTAAGGGAACTATTAAAAGACATTAGATAGAAGTTTTGTAAAGGAGCAGGTATAATAAAATTTGTCTGCTTCTTTTTAATGGAAAGTAAACTTGACATTATATGGAATAGTGATTATACTACATGTAAAGTAAACTTTCCATTCCTAGGAGGAGAAGTAATGTGAAAAATAGACTTGAAGAAATTAGAAAAGAAAAGGGGATAACACAAGAAGAACTAGCTAATGCTCTTGAAGTATCAAGACAAACTGTTGGTTCACTGGAAAATGGAAGATATAATCCATCAATTATGTTGGCATTTAAAATTGCTAGATTTTTTAATTTATCAATTGAGGAAGTATTTATTTATGAGGAGAAAAAATAAAATGAAAAATAACAAGATATGGTATTTGGGATATGTAATAGGAATTTGTAGTTTGATCATTGTGCTTGCGCTTAAATTAAATGAAGCCATTGAAATATGTCTAACGTTTATTTTTGCTATTAGTGTATCCATATCGTATGTTAAAACTATGCATCATAAAATGATGGAGAAAGACCATGATACAAAGTAAGCGTAAGAGATGAAAGAAATGAAAAAATAAGAGATAAGGTAAACGCATCAATGGCATCTATACTAATGCTTCTAATGGGAATGATTGCAGTTGTATGCATTTCGGTAAAAGCATATTTACCAGCAGCTCTTTTAGCAATTTCAGTTGGGTGCTCTCCAATAATTATGTTCTTTATCAATATATATTATGAGAAAAAATATTAAGATAAGCCTTGACCTGTCCATTAGGGACTGGGATATCCTTTAATCAAGGAGGTGTTAGACCATGCTTAGAAATGAAATTCAAGAGAAAACAGGTTTGACCAGAAAAGCAATCGAGTATTATGAAGAAAAAGGTTTGATTAAGCCTTTAAGATTAGAAAATGGCTATTGAGATTATAGTAATTAAGATTTAGAAATCCTAAATAAAATATATTTGTTTAGAAATATTGGTTTAATAATATCTGAGATTGAAGAATGTTTATTGTCAAGTAATAGCTCACTAGCTTCAATTCTTAGAAGAAAAGAACATCATTTGGAAATTAAACAAAATCAAAATTAGTAGAAAAAGAAATACTATTATCTCTAATTTGAAGTAAATTAATTATATAATTAGTAATAGACATGAAATCCTTTCTATATTTTGTTGTTTTTTTTATTTTATATCAAAAGGAACAATATGTCTTTAATATTTTAAAAATAGGTACCAGTAATAAATAAAACATTATGCTGGTATATTATAATAATTGAACTATCAACACTAAATATTATAAAACCTTAATTTTAAGCAATTAATACCTTAAACTCAATAAAAATAAAAGTTTAAGTAATCAATACCTTAAATTTGATAAAAATAAAAGTTTAGGGTATAATGTAATTAAAAAAGGAAGGATATAGTATGTTGCGCTATGAGGGAAAGTTAAAAGCTAGAAATATATACCTAAATCAATTGATTGCATTTAAAGATAAAGAACCTGTAAAGGTTATAACAGGAATTAGAAGATGTGGAAAATCAAGTTTATTAAAATTAATGCAAAAATATCTTTTAAATTCTGGAGTTAAACAAGATCAGATTATTGCAATAAACTTTGAATCCCTTGGATTTCAAGAGATGGATTACAAAGAATTATATGAGTATGTAAAGAAAAAAATCCCAACTACAAAAAGAGCTTATTTATTTTTTGATGAACTTCAAAGGATAGAAAGATGGGAAGATGCTATAAATTCATTTCGCGTTGATTTTGATTGTGACATATATATAACAGGATCTAATTCTTATCTATTGTCATCGGAATATTCTACATACTTATCTGGTAGGTATGTAGAAATAAAAATGTATCCATTATCATTTAAGGAATTTATAGATTTTCATGGATATAAACTAAAGGAATATAAAACACCAATTGGAGAAAAGAAAAAAAGAGCAGTAAATGAGAATGATGAAATTGTTGAAATCAAAGACTTATTTGATGCATATATGCGATATGGTGGTATGCCTGGGATAGCAGATGTTGGGCTTGAACAAGACAAAGTGATGACTTTACTTGATGGAGTATATTCGACTGTGGTTGTTAGAGATATCCTTGAGCGTGAAAAAAGAAGGGGAGCAAGACAAATTACAGATGCAGAATTACTTAGGAAAATTATATTATTTTTAGCAGATAATATTGGGAATAATACATCGCTTAATTCGGTAAGCAATACGCTTGTATCTGAAAATATGATTCAAAATCGTGAAAGACAAGGAAAACCGGCAACGCAAACTATTGCATCATATGTAGGGGCATTAAAAGAATCATACATGTTTTATGATGTTAAGCGATTTGATATAAAGGGAAGAGAGTATCTAAGAACACTTGGCAAGTATTATATAGTTGATATTGGACTAAGAAATTATTTACTTGGGTTTAGAGATAGAGACAGAGGGCATGCTTTAGAGAATATAGTTTACTTTGAATTGCTAAGACGCGGGTTTGATGTAGCAATTGGAAAAATTGATAATTTAGAGGTCGATTTTATTGCTACAAATGCAAATAAAAAAATGTATATTCAAGTAACTGAAAGTATGAAAAATGAATCGGTTAGAGAAAGAGAATTAAAACCTTTACAAAAAATCCATAATAATTATAAAAAAATGGTTATTACTTTAGATAAAGCGCTTGATGATGAATATGATGGAATTCAATCTATTGATGTAATTGAATGGCTATTAAAATAAAAGGATTCTTTATACATACTGTTGGTGACATAAGTACTAAAAAAAATATATAAAAATAGGAGAACTAAGGGAAAAGTCCCCCCAATCCTCCAATTTATTATCTTTATATCATTGGAACTTATGTCACCAACAGGATTTGACAAAGAGCCATTTTTTTATGGCACCTCAAATAGGGATATTTATCTTAACAAATCAGATAATTATATTACAATTTTTATACTAAATACTATTTTTAAGTACGAATGCTAATTTTAAAATAACATAATCATTATAATTTCTCGGATTATAGGTGGTTAATTCATAAAGTTTGTTAAGCCTATATTGTATAGTATTTTTATGTAAAAATAAATGTTCAGACATTTGTGTAATGCTGCCATTATATAATCCATAAACATTTATTAATTTTTCATAAAATGTAATTTCCATATCATTAAGATTTTTGAGAATCTTTTTTGAAAAATCGACTTTATTATGATTGCTTATGTTGGTTAATAATATACCGAGATCCATATCTTCATAAAAAATTATATTTTCTTTTATACCGAAATTGTTATTCCAATATGAAGCATCTACAGCTTGTCTATAAAATGTTTTAGTTTCATATAATTCAATGAAATTTTGACTAATTCCAAAAGAAAAATTAAAGCCCTCAAATAAATTATTTAAATAGTTATTTAGTCGTTTGATTTTTTCTAAGAGGCTTATTTTGTTATTATCAATTGAAATAATAATTATTTGATCATTTAATATAGTGGCGTATACATTATCATGTATAAAATTATTTTCAAATATTTTTAAAATTTTATCAGTATTTTTATAAGCTAATGTTGACTGCACATCAGGAATTGAATTATTTGGTCTAGCGACTATAAAATATTTTGCATTATTTATTAGATTATCAGGTATGTATTCAAATTCTTTTAATCCATTATTTATTGCTGAGTTTATAAGATGTCTTGTATAATCTCTATTTCTTGAAATATTATCTTTTATCCACCCTTCTCGAAGGAGGATTTCCGTCATTTTTTTGATTACTGTTCCATATTTTTCTACTTCATTTAGTTCTCCAGTTACGCCTATTACACCTATAACTTTTCGATCAAATGTAACAGGTAAATTAATTCCTTTTAATGATCCTATATATTGATTATCATATTCTATAACTATGATCTTATTTAATTTTATACAATGTAAAGCAGCCTCATGGTATGTATTAATTCTTTTAGGATCTGTAGATGCTATAATTTTCCCTTCATTATCTATAAAATTTAAGTTCTGATTTATTATATCTTTTAAATTTTCGACAATTGTTTGAGCTAAGTTTTTAGAAATCTGCATACAAACCTCCTATTTTGTATTGTATAACAAATAAAGTGAAATAAAAATATTATTTTTTGTTTTTTATGACATATTAATATGATTTTTTCTTTGTTAGAATAAGGCTAATAAGAAAGGAGTATTTATATGGAACAAAGTACACAAATGATATTGGGGTTGGCAATAGGTATTATAGTTCTAATAGTTTTATCTATGAAAACCAAAGTTCATACTTTTATAGCACTTATAATAGCTGCTATGATTACTGGAGTTATGGGTGGTGTTGAAATTTCTGAAGTAATAAAATCAATTACAAAGGGATTTGGAAATACTTTAAGTAGCACAGGAATAATTATTGGATTAGGTATTATGATGGGAGTTATACTGGAAAAATCAGGGGCTGCTGAACAAATAGCTTTTACAATTATTAGGAAAATAGGTAAACATAAAGAAGAATGGGCATTAGGTTTAACTGGGTATATTGTATCAATACCTGTATTTTCAGATTCTGCTCTTGTAATATTGACACCAATTGCTAAAGCTTTATCAAGTCTAACCGGTAAATCGGCAGTTGCACTTGGGCTTGCATTAGCAACAGGTTTGCAACTTACACATGTTTTTGTTCCACCTACACCTGGACCTTTAACAGTTGCAGGTATTTTAAATGTAGACGTTGGAATGATGATTATAGCAGGTATACTAGTAACTATACCAACACTTATAGTTTCTATGATTTATTGTAAGTGGCTTAATAAAAAGATATATTTAATTCCAAGTGAAGATGGGGTTAACTACGTAAAGAAAGACTTTAAAAAAGAGTATATAAAAGCAATTGATGATATTGAAGAACTACATAAAAATAAAAAATTACCTTCAGTAAGTTTATCATTTGCTCCAATAGTTGTACCTTTAATTTTAATATTTATAAATTCCATAATTACATTTATGAATATAAAAGGATTTTTTGTTCCAACTATTAATTTATTAGGTCATCCAATAATTGCCCTTATAATAGGAACATTAATTTCGGTTTATGGTCTTGGGGCTAAAATGGGAAGGCGTGAAGTATTAGATTACCTAGAAGAAGGAGTTAAATCTTGTGGAATGATAATGCTTATAACTGGAGCAGGTGGATCTTTGGGTATGGTTGTTAGAGAATCTGGAGTAGGTGATGCATTAGCTCAAGCTATTTTAGCTACACCTATATCTCCATTACTTATTCCTTTTATAATAGCTGCTCTTATGAGGATTGCTCTAGGTTCAGCTACAGTTGCTCTTACAACAGCAGCAACTTTGACAGCACCATTACTTACTTCATTAGGAATGCATCCAGTATTAGCTGCTATGTCAACTTGTGCGGGTGGAGTAGCATTTAGTTATTTTAATGATTCAGGGTTCTGGGTATTTAATGGATTGTATGGTCTAAAGGAAGTGAAAGATCAATTCTGGGCTAAAACAATGATTTCTTTTATTGGATCTGGAGTTTCTATTATAATAATTATGATAGCTAGTCTTTTTATAAAATAACAGGAGTATAATATGAGTGTAGGCTATATAAAGATAAATGAAAGGGATAATAATATAACCGTAGTATCTGAGCAGGGATATACGAAGGGACAATTTATAAAAGACTTAGATATTAATATAAATGAAGATATATCTCACGGTAATAAAATTTGCATAGATAGTATAAAGAAAGATGATCCGATAATAAGGTATGGGGAAATCATAGGATATGCAAATAGAGATATAAAAAAAGGAGATTTAATAGATCAATATAGTATGTATATTAAAGCTTCAGATAACTTAGATATAAACATACCTTATGAATCAAGAAAAGCTATTAACAAAAATAATAAACAAAGATTTTTCATGGGATATGAGAATGAAGATGGAACAGTAGGAACTAGAAATTTATTAGCTATATCTACAAATGTTCAGTGTAGCGAAGGTTTCATTAATGTATTGATAGAGCGTATAAAGAAAGAGCTATTACCTAAATATAAAAATGTAGATGGGGTTGTGAGTTTATCCCATTTGTATGGGTGTGGTGTAGCTATAAAGGCAAAAAATTCAGAAATTCCACAAAGGATTATAGAGAATATATTAAAAAATCCTAATTTTGGTGGAGAAGTTATGATGATATGTCTTGGCTGTGAAAAGTACACTTATGATATGATTGAATCAATTACAGATAATGATGTAATAGTTCAACAAGATAATAACTTTCATACAACACTAAAAAATGCAATGGATATGGCTGAACAAAAATTAAAAAAACTAAATGAAAGAAAGAGGACAAAGCAACCAATATCCAAGCTAAGAGTAGGATTACAATGTGGCGGAAGTGACGCGCTTTCAGGGATTACAGCGAATGCAACAATTGGTTATGTTTCTGATCGATTGGTTGAGTATGGAGCTAGCGTTATTTTTTCAGAGTGCACAGAAGTTAGGGATGCTTCTCATATTATATTATCAAGAATTCAAGATAAGAAATTAAGAAAAAAGTTTATAGATGAAATGACTTGGTATGATAATTATTTAGATGAAGGTGAAGTAGACCGAAGTGCAAATCCAAGCCCGGGAAATAAAAAAGGTGGTTTAGCAACAATCATAGATAAGGCTATGGGTTCAGTGGCAAAATCTGGAAGTTCAGATATAACAGATATTCTATCACCAGGAGAGATCATAAAGAAACAAGGATTGACTTTTGCAGCTACACCTGCTTCTGATTTTGTGTGCGGAACCTGCCAATTAGCATCAGGTATAAATATTATGCTATTTTCAACAGGAAGAGGTACAACCTATAATTTAAGTCAGGTACCAGTGCTAAAACTTTCTACCAATAATATTTTATATAAAAAATGGAATGATTTGATTGACTTTAATTGTGGAGATATTGCTCTAGGTACTAAGACTACAGAAGAATTAGGAGAAGAGTTAATTGATTTTATAATTGAAATTGCGAGTGGCAATTGTAATACTAAATCCGATGAATTAGGCTTATATAATCAGCTGGCAGTATTTAATCCAGCTCCAATTACATAATTAGTTCGTCATTAAAAAAGTTAAATATAATTAAGGAGGATATTATGAAGATAGGTTTTGTTGGTTTAGGTATTATGGGGAAACCAATGGCAAGAAATTTATTAAAGGCAGGTTATGAATTAAATGTAAACACTTTAGATAAAAAGAAAATAGAGGAATTTGAAAAAGAGGGTGCAAAAGGCTACGAAGATGGTAAAAGTTTAGCAGAGAATTCAGATGTAATAATACTTATGTTACCCAATTCTCCAAATTGTGAAGATGCATTATTTTGTGATACAGGTATTGAAAAGGGATTATCAGCTGGTAAAGTTGTTATAGATATGAGTTCTATAAATCCAGTTGAATCTAAAAAGTTTGCAAAGAGATTGGAAGAGATAGGAGTAGAATTTATGGATGCTCCAGTTTCTGGTGGTGAACCAAAAGCTATTGATGGAACGCTAGCTGTAATGGTAGGCGCTAAAGAGGAAGTATTTAATAAATATAAACCGATATTAGATGCAATGGCTTCTAGTGTTACTAGAGTTGGAGAAGTTGGCGCAGGAAATACAACAAAGCTTGCTAATCAAATTGTTGTTGCATTAAATATTGCTGCAGTTAGTGAAGCATTTACATTAGCTAAAAAAGCTGGGGTTGATCCAAATGCAGTATATAAGGCTATAAGAGGTGGACTTGCTGGTTC
>JAEZZN010000080.1 GCA_023418535.1 Bacillota bacterium
AATGAGGGAGAATATACTAATTTTTCACAACTTGCGACATTGCCAAATGTAAGACGTAGAATTATTGAAAAATACGGTATAGAAAAGACTACCTATGAGATATTTGATTTATATTTCAAAAATGAAAGTCCATACTATAAAGAAGTTAATGAAATGTTCCAATACCTTTGCATGGGGATTTACAATATTTCATATGCTATTGATCCAGATGAAATCTATATAGGTGGAGGCATAAGTCAATCTGAAAAATTTATAAATGAATTAATAACGAAAATGAATGAAGGTATATTCAAAGAATCTAAAGCCATTATAAAACCTGTAACTTACTATAATGATAACAATTTATTAGGCGCATATGTAAATTTAATAATAAAATTAAAAGAGGGGAAAAAATTATGTATACAATAGGAGTGGATGTAGGAGGAACATCAGCAAGAGTAGCATTATTAGATGAAAATTTTAATATAGTAAAAAAAGAAACTATTTCAACAGGAAAAAGAGATTTTGAAACAGTTATAAAAGAGATAGCGGATTTGATAAATAATATAGATCCAGATAGAAAAGCTCTTCTTGTAGGATTTGATACTCCAGGACCTTTAGATTTAGAAAAAGGTATGATATTGGATGCCCCTAATTTACCTACATGGAGTAATAAACCATTTGTAAATAAAATTGAAGAACTAACAGGTAGAAAAACTTATCTTACAAATGATGCAAATGCTGCGGCCTTAGCTCAAGCTATTGAAGATAAAAGTGAAACACTTGTATTCATTACCGTAAGTACAGGTGTAGGTGGTGGTATAGTGTATCAAGGAAAACTTATAGAAGGTAAAAAAGCATATGCTGGAGAGTTTGGACTTATGATAATATCTGATGATGACAGACATCATGAGCAATTATACAAAGGAACACTTGAAAGTCTTTGTTCTGGAACAGCATTATCACTTGAAGCTTCAAAGAGGTATAATAGAGAAGTTAGCACGAAAGAATTATTTGATTTGTATGAAGATAAAGATTCTATCGCCATAGAAATAATAGATTTATGGGTAGAGCATTTTTCAAGAGCTATAGCAAATCTTCTTCAAATAATTGAACCAGAGGTATTTTATATAGGTGGATCAGTAGTGTTGTTTAATCCTTGGTTATTAGATATGGTTAAAGAAAAAACAAAAAATAAATTATATGAAGGATTAAGAGATAAAGTTAACTTAAAAATTGCAAGATATGGAGAAGATGCAGGTATTGTAGGTGCTGCATATAATGCGTTTGTAAATAGTAAGGAGATAGTATGATACAATTTCCAAAGAATTTCTATTGGGGATCTGCTACATCAGCAACCCAATCAGAAGGAGCAGCTCATAAAGATGGTAAAGGTGAAAGTATTTGGGATTTATGGTATAAAAAAGAACCATATAAATTTCATAATAAAATAGGTCCTGAAGACACAACTAAAATATATGAAAACTATAAAGAAGATGTTAAATTATTAAAACAAACAGGACATAATTCTTTTAGAACTTCAATTAGTTGGGCAAGACTTATTCCTGAAGGTAATGGAGAAATAAATCAAAAAGCTGTAGATTTTTATAGAGATTATTTTTCTAGTATAAAAAAAGAAGGGATTACACTCTTTGTAAATCTATTTCATTTTGATATGCCTTCATCCTTACAAGAAATTGGTGGCTGGACAAATAAAGATGTAGTCGAATATTATGCTAATTATGCAGATAAAGCCTTTGAGTTATTCGGTGATATTGTAGATAGATGGTTTACTTTCAATGAACCAATAGTTCATGTGGAAGAGCAGTATTTAAATCAAAATCATTATCCAATGGAAGTTAATCCAAAGAAAGCGGTTCAGTCTGCTTTTAACTCTCAACTTGCATCAGCTAAAGCTATTGAAAAATTTAGAAAGCATAATCTGGATTCAAAGATAGGTATAGTATTGAATTTAACACCTGCTTATCCAAGGTCACAAAATCCAAGCGATTTAAAAGCAGCGAGAATTGCGGATTTATTCCAATGCAAATCATTTCTAGATCCTTCAATACATGGGGTATATCCAAAAGAACTTGTAGAAATAATTGAAAAATACAATTTGATACCTGAATATAATGATGAGGAACTAGATATTATTAAGAATAATACTGTTGATTTTTTAGGTGTTAATTATTATCAACCTTTGAGAGTTAAAGAAAATCCTTATGAAATGAAAAGTAATGCTATAGTAATGCCTGAATATTTCTTTACTCCATATATTATTCCAGGAAGAAGGATTAATAAATATAGAGGATGGGAAATATATCCAGAAGCAGTATATGATATAGCTATAAATATTAGAGATAATTATAATAATATTGAATGGTTAATGTCTGAAAATGGAATGGGAGTTGAAGATGAGCTTAGATTTAAAGAAAATGGTCAAATTCAAGATGACTATAGAATTGAATTTATTAAAGAGCATTTAGAATTCTTACACAAAGGTATTGAAGCAGGATCAAATTGTGTAGGATATCATCTCTGGACTTTTATAGACTGCTGGTCATGGTTGAACGCTTATAAAAATAGATATGGTTTAGTTGAATTAGATCTTGAAACTCAAAAAAGAACGATTAAAAAATCTGGTAATTGGTTTAAAGATCTTTCTAAAAACAATGGATTTTAATTAAATCTGTTGGAAGGATGATATCCTTTCAACAGATTTTTTCAGCTTTAGAAAGTCAAGAACAAGCCCTTGAGGGAAGCTCTATTATTGAGTTTTACAATCTTATGACTCAGACGCCAAATATTGGTTGGGTTACCAGTAAAATAGATACTACTTAGAAACCATTTCTGAGAAATTAAAAATAAATCTTCAAAAACCGAAGAAAAATTGCTGATTTTCAGGTTTTTGAAAGAAAATTTGTGATAATCAGAAAAATTTATCGAAATTATTAAGTAAATGTAGCAAAAACATGGTTTTAAAGAAAATATCAGACCAAACAAAGGAATTTTTCTGAGAAATTAAAAATAAATCTCCAAAAATCGAAAAATGCCCAAAACCATTCTGAGAAATTAAAAATATTTTTGAAAAAACCGAAATGGTATTTAATGAGGGTACCATTTATGCTGAAATTCAAGAAAAGTGATAAAAAGGGACTAAAGCCATTATAATTTTGATTGATCAGAACAATCGATTAATAAAAAATATATTTGGCAGTAGTTACTCCTACCCCAACAGAAATTGTGAAAATAAAAAAGCTGTCAGGATTTACCCCAACAGCGTTTCTTCAATTTAATAATTTAATTATAATCTTAACTTATACTATCCTAAATATTTGGATCATATCCATCAAATATACTTTTTCCTTGTTGTAATGCAGCGCCTACGCTGTCTACTGTATTATCAAGATTTGAAGTATTTAATTTATCAGCTACTCCTGATAAATATTCATCTAATTTTTCTTTTTTTACACCGAATTTATCTTCTACGATTTCATATAGTTTTTTTGGATTTTCTTGTATTAGAGAAACTTCATTTTTTGTTAATTCGCCATATTTTTCTTGTATTAAAGTAATAACTCTACCTAAATTTTCTTTTAACACTTCTATCATATAAACCTCCTATATTTTATATTTAAATACCCGAATATTTGATTTTAATAACACAATAAAAAAATCTGATGTTTTAGTCCATCAGATTTTAAATAAACAATATTATTGATATATTGTTGAATATTGATTTTGTATATTTTGTAAATGGTCACGAAGTCTCATTAAATAAGTGTAAAGTTTATCATAAGCAAGTTCTTCTTCGGCTATTGATTTACCTGATTTAAGTCTTTCCAATGATTCTTCTCTATTTTTATCTGCGATATCAGAAATTTTAATAGCGAGAGTTCTAAGTTTCTTCATATCGAACTCGTTAGCCATTAAACTCTTTTCAATATCATCAAAATATAGTTCTAGATTATCGACCATTAGCTGTATTTCTTCTTTAGCTTCTTTAGAGAAGTTTAGTTCATTATCAGCCATATTTACAGATAATTTATATATATTATATGAATAGTCTCCAAGTCTTTCGATATTTGATATTATTTTCAAATAATAAGATAATTGTTTGTATTGTTGTCTACTTAAGTTGTTAGACATAGCTTTTACGTTTACTTTAGCGATTTCTGTATTTAAGAAGTCGATAACTTCTTCATTAAATTCTATTTCTGCTGACCTATTATCTTCGTGATTAATTAAGTTTGATGTTGATAATAATAGATTTTTCTTAGCATATCTAAACATTCTTATTGTTTCTTGTCTAATACCAGCAATTGTAGATATAGTATCGTTATATGCTTGTGCATTTAAGTATAATAAACTAAATCCTACATCTCTAGGATCTTTACCACGAATTACATTGTTTGCAATTTTTTCTAAAACATCTGTGAATGGAATAAGAATTATTGTAGTTACAATATTAAACACGGTATGTAAGAATGCAATTTGTTGAGCAACTACTGGAGTCCAAGACTCAATAAAAGTAATTACTGGGAATAAAATTGCAAATAATGTAAATACTAATGTTCCTATTATGTTAAATGTTATATGAGATACTGCAACCTTTTTAGCGTTTTTATTAGCTCCTAAACTTGCAAGTATAGATGTAAAGCATGTACCTATATTACTACCTAGAACTATAAAGAATGCAGATGAGAATGGAAGTATCCCATTATTTGCGAATGTAATAAGTACACCAGTTGTAGCAGAAGACGATTGTATAATTGCTGTAAAGATTGCCCCAATAAGTATACCTAGTAAAGGATGACTTGCTTTTTCAAGTAAACCTTTTAAAAAGGGATTATTTGCAAGTGGCAATACAGCTTCTCCCATCGTATTCATTCCCATGAACAAAACACCAAATCCAAATAAAATTGTTCCTGAATATTTGTATTTACGTCTTGTCATGAACAGCATCATAACCATTCCGACAAAAGCTATTACAGGAGCTATTGCTTCAACATTTAAAGTTAATATTAAACCGGTAACCGTTGTACCGATATTTGCTCCCATGATGATATAAATCGCTTGCTTAAGTGTAAGGATTTTAGAGTTAACAAAACCGACAGTCATAACTGTGGTTGCTGAAGAGGATTGAGTAATAGCAGTAACAACTGTACCAATCAAAATTCCAAGAAACTTATTGCTGGTTAATTTTTCGAGAATATTTTGAAGTTTATTACCTGCAAGAAGTTCAAGTCCTTTACCCATTTGATTCATTCCAAATAGGAATAAAGCGAATCCACCAAGGAGCGTAGTTATTTCTAACATGTGCGCCTCCGAATTAATTATCTTTTTCATTATATCATAGGACTTTAAATGTTAAAACCATGTAAAATAGTTTTATAACTTTTATCTATAAATTATGATAAAATAAATATAAAATATAAATGGAAAGTGTATAAAAATGAGAGAATTAGAATTTGTAGTACTATTAGAAGAGATGAAAAAAATATTTCGTCAAACTAAAATAATAGGCGAAGATAGAAGAGAAAATGATGCAGAACATACTTTTCATATTGCGACAATGAGTATGTTTTTGCAAGAACTATCAGAAATAGAAGTAGATATAGACAAAGTTATAAAAATGCTCTTAGTTCATGATTTAGTAGAAATTTTTGCTGGTGATACATTTGCGTATGACGAAAAGTCGAAGGTAGGAAAATTTGATAGAGAAAAAAAATCTATGGATAAATTAAAGAGTTATCTATCTGAAAACAATCAAAAAATGTTGGAGAATCTTTGGTTAGAATTTGAAGCGAATTTAACGAATGAGGCAAAATATGCTAATGCTATGGATAGATTACAACCAATACTTAGCAATATAAACTCTAATAATGGTGGAACGTGGAAAATTAATAATGTTAAATTATCTCAAGTTATAAATAGAATAGAGCCTATTAAAGCTTTTAACACAAATATATATGATTATGTTTATGATGAAGTTTTTAAAGGTGTAGATAGAGGATATTTAATAGATGATTTAAATGTTGAAGGAGGTATTGATGGAAAAGATTAATACTAGTAAGTTTTTAAAAAGAATTATAATTATATCAATTGCGGTATTGATTGTTGCTTATATAGGGACTGTACTTAATTTTGTTAGAAATGTATGGGATGTGATATTTCCATTTGTTTTAGGTATGGCAATAGCATATATATTAAATATTGTTATGAGATTTATAGAAGAAAAGATTCTTGGTAGAATTAAAACAAAATGGATGGATAAAATAAAGCGACCTATAAGTATTTTAATATCGCTAGTATTTGTAATAACTATAATTACTTTAATTTTATATCTTGTAATACCTCAAATGGTTAATTCCATCAAAATTATTGTGAAAAGTTTCCCGAAATTAGTTGAAGATGCATATGATTGGGTACAAAAACATCCAAAAAATGAAGTTATTAATAATTTTATAGCTGAAAGATTAAGTGAAATACAAAAAAACTGGCAAAGTCACGCAAATAATGTTTGGGGATTTGTAAAAAACAATATTGGAGGAGTGCTAGGCTCAACTTTTGATTTCATAAATGGTGTATTTGGACTTTTATATACTATTTTTGTAACTATAATATTTACTATGTATATTTTATCGGGCAAAGAAAAACTTGGTAAGGAATTTAATTCAGTTCTTTCTACTTATCTACCTAAAAAACAAAATGAAAGATTTAAATATTTTATTGGTGTAATGAATGAAAAATTTGAAGCTTTTATAAAGGGACAAGTTGCAGAGGCTATTATTATTGGGACTTTAGTATATTTTACCGTGCTAATTGCAGGTATGCCATATGCAGCAACAATAGGAATAGTAGTTATGGTCACAGCTTTTATACCTATGTTAGGTGCTTATATTGGTGGAGCAATTGGTTTTGTAATGATTGCAGCAGAAAATCTCCAACAAGGTTTAGTTTTTATTTTATTATTAGTAATAGTACAACAACTAGAAGGGGATTTAATCTATCCTAGAGTAATAGGTAATAGTATTGGACTTCCAGGAATATGGACATTTTTAGCAGTAATTGTAGGTGGTGCAATTGCAGGACCTATAGGAATGTTATTATTTGTTCCATTATCTGCTGGAATTTATGAAATAATCAAAGATGATATAAAAAGAAAAAAAGAAAAAAAAGAAGAAAAAAAATTTGAAATAGAAGAGGGCAAATTAATTTTATAAAGCTATTAATATTTCAAATATGAATAGGGGTAATATGGAAGAGTATCTAAAGAATGCGATTCCTTTAGAAGAGATTGAAAGATCAATACAAAAAAAATATAAAGTAGAGACATTTTCAAAATTTTTAAAGGCATTAGAAAAATATAATTTAATTCAAGAAGGCGATAGAATAGCTGTTGGAATAAGTGGTGGGAAAGATAGTTTACTACTTGCCAAAATGGTACAACAATTACAAAGATTTTCAAAAGTGAAATATGAAGTTGAATATATTGCTATGGATCCAGGTTTTAGTAAAGAAAATAGAAAAAAATTAGAAGATATATGTGATTATCTGGATATTCCAGTAAAAATATTTGAAACAAATATTTTTGAAGTAGTTCATGAAATCTCTAAAGATAGTCCTTGTTATCTTTGTGCAAGGATGAGGAGAGGTAATTTGTATGCTAAAGCAAAAGAATTAAATTGTAATAAACTAGCTTTAGGTCATCATTTTAACGATGTAATTGAAACTATAATGCTAAATGTTATGTGGGCTGGGGCATATAAAACTATGATGCCAAAGATTAAAAGTCAAAATTTTGAAGGGCTTGAATTGATAAGACCACTATATCTTATTGAAGAAAGAGATATAATAAGATGGTTGGATAATACTGGAATAATTCCAATGGATGAAGCTTGCCCTATTATGGAAAAGAAGAATGATAGTCAAAGACAAAATGTAAAAATGATTATTGAAAATTTACGAAAAGATAATCCAAATATAGAAAAAAGTATATTTAAATCATCTGAAAATGTATTTGCAGGGGCAGTTCTTGAATATGATTTAAATGGAGAAAGACATTCGTTTTTAGATGAGTATGATGAGTATGGAGGATAGGAAACAAGGTGAAAAAGATTAATAAGATTTATTTCTTGATTGCAATAATTTTGTTGATTTCATTATTGGCATTTGCTTTATCAGGAATAAATAAAAAAGAGTTAAACTTAAAAATTAATGATGAAAAAGTTGGTGAAGAAGAATATTTCAGAGCTATGAGTTTAAAACTTAACGAAATAAAAAATGAATATACTCAAAGAACAGGAGAAAAATTACCAAATGATTTCTGGTTCGAGAGTAAAAATGGTGAAGACCTAATAAAAACTTTATATGAAAGATCTGTAGAAGAGATAAAAGAATTTAGAACAATATATACTCTTGCGAAAGAAAATGGAAATGTTGAGTCTACAAGTTTTGATGATATTGAAAAAAGAAGAGAAGCTGAAAATAAAAGGCTAAAAGATGAAAAAGATAGAACTATTTTTGGTTCTGAAAAATATAATAAAGATGAATTTGAGTTTTATGAAGTTACTAATCTTAGACGTGCATATATAGAATCATCAAACAATGAAGCTTTAAACGTTATAGATGATGAAATTAAAGATTATTTTAATTCAAATATAGAATCTTTTAAAAAGACTAAAGCAGATTATACGATTAATTTTTTAAGGCTTGAAAACCCTACTGAAAATCAAAAAAATGAATATAAAAAATTAATTAGTAGGATTTCAGATAGTGAAAAACTAGATGATATAATTAATGATTATTCTTCTTTAAAGGCTTCTTATCAAAAAGCTGACGTTGGAGAAAAATCAATTAAACTATTTGAAGAGAGATATCCTAAAGTATACAAATTAAGTGAATCATTAAATTATGATAAATCATTTGCGACAGGAGAGTCAGATAATGAATTAATTGTTGTACAAAATACCAAAGAATTCATGACTGATGAAGAATTGTTTGAGAAAAAGAAAGATGAAATTAAGCTTTCATTGCAAACTATTAAGTATTCTGGTTTAGTAAAAGAAAGAGCTAAATTATTAACTGTAGAAGAAGATGAAAAAAATAATATAGAATTTACAAAATATGTATTAAAACAAGCTCTAAAGTAGATTTTATTATATAAGAATGGAGTTTAATATGATTCAAATTATGATTATGATAATTTTTGCATCTATTACAATATATAATTTATCAAAATATTCAGATATATTAATAAGAGCAAAGTTTACTATTGCGGATATAATTTCCTTAGTAATAGTTTTAATATTAATTTTTATAGCGTTTAAGAATTTTATAGAAAGAAATGCAATTAATTATTCTTTAGCCATAGTTTTCTTTCTTTATATGATTTCAGGAATTATTGTAAGAGGGTATAATAAGGGTGGTGTTTATGATTTTGGTAGGATAACTCATATGGCTAAATTTACAAAATGGAAACAAATAGACTCAATAAAGTTTGAGTACTTTGCAAAGGATGCAATTGATGTAATATTTGTGACGAAAACCAAGGCTATTCGACATAGATATGATGAAAAATATGAAAATTCTATTGCTAAAATAAAAAAAGAGCTAAATATATAATATATTGGGTAAACCTAAGAATAGGAGATCTAAATATATTTTATGAAAATATGATATTGAAACTAGATGTTATACAAATGCTAATATATAGGAGAGATATATGAAATTGGCAGAAGCTTTACAAATAAAGAAAAACTTGGATATTAAAATTTTTAATATAAAACAAAGATTAGAAAATAATGCAAGAGTTCAAGACGGATTAAATCCAGCTGAAAATCCTAAAGACCTTTTTAAGGAACTTGAAGATACTATTAATTCTTTAGAAAACTATACATCAAGAATTAATTTAACTAACTCAATTACAAAAGTTGGAGAAAAAACTTTGACAGAATTACTGTCTAAAAGAGAATCATTAAAAGTAAAAATAATGGTATATGATAAATTCATAGAAAGTGGAAGTGCCCTAACAGATAGATACTCTAATACAGAAATCTTAGTACGTCCAACACTTCCAATAAATGAAATTCAAAAGAGAAGAGATTTAATAGCTAAAGAATTAAGAGAGATTGACTATAAAATTCAAGAAACTAATTTTACTACTGAATTATTATAAAATATTAGAAAAATAATAAAGGTGTAATACAAAAGGCGAACATGATCTAGAGATTTAACAGGTGAAAAGCTCACTTTGCAATATATGATTAGCTAAACATTTACAATTGAATGTTTTTTTATAATATTTATTACCACATGTTGATTTTGTAATAGGGTGGGAAGAGGGATTTGTGAAATTATAAATTTTAAAAAGAATATAATATGAGGAGATAAATATGAAATTTTATGGAAGTATGATTTGCGGTCAAACAGTACATGCAGATAAAGTTCTAAGAAAAAATAGTATTGATATTGAATATGTTGATATTACTGCTAATACAACAAATATGAAGGAATTCCTTTCTTTAAGGGATAAAAGAAAAGAATTTGATAATGTTAAGGAACAAGGGAAAATTGGTATTCCTGTATTTTTACTTGATGATGAATCAATTACATTTGATGTTTATGATTTAGATGGAGTAACTGAACGAGTTGAGGAAGAATCAGAAGCAGGAGTTTGTGAAATTTTATAATATTACAATTTTGTTATAAACTTGAAAGGGATATTATAAGATTATAAAATTAAATAGCAAGTTGAATGATTTTATTAAATTTGCAACCCTTATATTTTATATAAAAAAAAAAGCACTTGCCGGTGCTTTTTTTATTTTAAATAAATATGTTTATAACTTATAATGAAGGTATCAATAAAGATAAAAGGTGTATTTATGAAAAAAATATTAGCTATAGATATGGATGGAACCTTATTGAATTGGAGAAAACAGATTTCGAAAAGGTCGATTAATACTTTATTAAGAGTTCAAGAAGATGGAAATATAGTTGTTTTAGCTAGTGGAAGATCTTATGAAAGATTAATAAAGTATGCAAATAAAATCAAATTAAAAGAATATGGTGGATATATGGCTACTTTGAATGGGTCTACGATTTTCAATGCCAAAACAGGAGAAATACTAAGAAATAGTGCGTTTGATTATGAAGTATTAAAAGAATTATTTCATTTTTTAGATGAGTTAAATGTAGATTATTCAGTTTACAAGAAAGACACAATATATGAAGGTGAAAATTCAAAATTTTTATATAGAATATATAGAAAATCGACTAGAAAATCATTAAAGCATGTTAATCATATTTTCACTGAAAATGTCGAAGTAAATAAAGTAATAATAAATGAAAAGAAAAGTAAACTTGAAGAAATTCAAAGAAGTATTTTAGCAAAATTCAATGACAAAGTTGAAGTAAGCATTACTTCTTTTCTTTCAATAGAAATTACATCGAAAAACGGATCAAAAGGTTTTGCTATTTTAGATATAGCAGAAAGATTAGGAATAGATAAAGAAAATATATGGTCATTTGGAAATCATGGTAATGATATTTCTATGTTTAAAATAAGTGGTAGATCTATAGCCGTAAAAAACTCCATAGATAATTTAAAAGCTTTGGCCACAGATATAACTGATAGCAACAATAATGATGGAGTTGCAAAATATTTAGAAGATAATTTGCTTTATGCAGATAAAAGTAAAAAATAGTTTCTAAATTTATACATTATAACTGCGCGGAATAAGAAAATAAAACGGAAACGAGTCTGTGGTCACAGTTATAATACTATTAAAAATGTATAATATTATGCGCAATGCTGAAACTAAAGTATAAAGTAATGGCACTATTTAATAAATTTTAAGTTTTACTCATAATTTAATTATTAAATGATTTTTAATTTACTAAATAGGGTATAAAGATACGTGATGAATACTTATATTAGTATTAATGAATATATCTAGGAGGCGCTATTGAATTTAATTTATGAAAAACTAAAAGAGATGACCTCTACTGTTTTGCCAATTACGCTTATAGTTATGATTATAAATTTCACATTAATTCCGCTGGAAACACCAGTAATTATTAGATTTATACTTGCATCTATATTGATAATTATAGGGCTAACCATATTTCTATTAGGAGTAGATATTGGAATTACTCCATTTGGAGAGAAGGTTGGAAATACAGTTGCTAGAGGGAATAATATATTTATAGTCATTTTATCCGGATTAATTTTAGGATTTTTTATATCTATTGCAGAACCTGGATTGTTAGTTCTAGGAAATCAGGTTCAAACAGTAACCTCAGGTGCTATTTCAGCAATCACATTATTTATAGTGGTTTCAATTGGTTTGGCATTTATGATTTCGGTAGGATTTATTAGAATATTTTATAACTTATCACTTAGAAATATTTTAATTGTAGTCTATTCAGTTATCTTTGGACTTGCAATATTTAGTTCGGAAGAATTCTTAGGGATAGCTTTTGATGCCTCAGGAGCAACGACAGGAGTACTCGCTGTACCATTTATACTAGCTTTATCAACTGGTGTATCTAAATTGAAAAAAGATAGTATTGCAGGGGAAACAGATTCTTTTGGTCTAGTGGCATTAGCTTCATCTGGAGCTATTATAGGAGTTTTGATATTAGATTTATTATCTGGAAGTAATGAGTTTTCAGAAAATTTATCAAGTTCTGTAACTCAGACAAACTCTATATTGAAACCATTTATACAAATTTTACCTAGTCAAGCTTTAGAAGCATTTGTATCTTTGGTTCCAATTTTGATTATATATATATTAATGCAAATATTTATTTTTAAATTAGGTAGAAGAGAAAATAGAAAGATAATTACTGGATTTATATTTGCTTTTGTTGGTCTTGTAATATTTTTAACTGCAGTAAATGCAGGATTTATGGATGTTGGAACTATAATAGGAGAAAAGCTTATAGCCATTGATAAAGATTTTTGGTTGATCATAATATCTTTCGCTATAGGTGTTGTAACAATATTAGCAGAACCAGCAGTGTATGTACTTACCAGACAAATTGAAGATGTAACCAGTGGATATGTAAAAAAGAGAGCTGTTTCTATATGTTTGGCATTAGGAGTTGGGATAGCTATTAGCTTATCTGCATTGAGAATACTAATTCCTAGCTTGAAATTGTGGCATATATTGCTACCGGGTTATATTATAAGTTTTATATTGTCATTTATAACACCTAAGCTATTTGTTGGTATCGCCTTTGATGCTGGTGGTGTAGCTACAGGACCGATGACTGCAACTTTTATACTTGGATATATCCAAGGAGCAGCAAATAGTTCAAGTACTGCAAGCTTATTAATAGATGGGTTTGGAATGATAGCCCTTGTTGCTATGATGCCGATTATAACGCTTCAAGCTCTAGGGATAATATTCAAATTAAAATCTAAAAAGAAAAGCAAAAAACAAAGCGTGAAAGACTAACTATTAAAAGTCAAGAGGTGAAACAAAGAAAATATAAGGAATGATATTGATAAAAACTGAATAAAAATAAGCATGAAAAAGCACCCTAAAGTTTAAGATTAAAAATAGGGTTAGTA
>JAEZZN010000146.1 GCA_023418535.1 Bacillota bacterium
ACTAAAGATTGAGTGCGAGCAAACGATTGAGTTTTGCTTCGTCTTGCTTTCCTGCAGCGTTGGAGGGGCTTCAAACAAATCTTTAAGACGCAGATTAGTACCACTCAACCACTGCGCTATTAATTAATGAACAATAATCTTAACTAAATTTATCAGGTTTATGCCCAGCCTCCCTTAATATTATCTCTTCATTTAAATTGAATACTTAAAAGTTTGATACATATAAAGACATAAGTTGCTCCAAATCTATAAATATAAGGTAATGCCCTTTTTAGTATCTTCGACCTTCACATCTTTTGGTGCTTTTAACAATTGGTTTATTAAATAAAAATCCCCGATACAAGTAGATAGATGCGTTGCGGTTAGTATATCAAATAAAGCTAAATGAGGTACTACAATAGGAAATAAAGCGATTAATGTCAAAGTAATGATTAAACAAGGCATTAATGCGATAACGATAATTTGAGTGCGTGTATAACGACTGCCGGGACTTGATGCGTATACCATTCCGGTTTGATAGCCAAACTTAACTGTAGCATTTGGATCAAATAGTTTAAAGAAGAAGCTATGAATTGCTTCGTGAATGATTAAAATCATCATAAACAAAGCCACAAAACTAATCAGTTCAATAAAAATTTGCTTAATATCTAATGGAATTGACGCTTTACTAAACTGGTAAAAAGCTTGCAAAATGCCGATAATCACTTGCAATATAATGACGGATGCAATAAGAATATTGAGTGAATAACGACTTAACCTTTTTAACGTATTGGGGTCATCAACTAAATTAATTTCTTTCCATTTCTTCATTTAGCATCCTCCTAGTTATTTTTATTTATTATATCAAATCATCACCCATTTATAAGCAATTTAACGGTACTTTTGATTAATTATTTGTACTAAAAAACCATTAAAAGCACTCTCCTGCTTCTAATGGTCTCATATTTTTATGCTAAAAAGTTAATTTTAGAATTAACATCATAACGTGTTGATTCAAGTGGTTCTTCGCCTGGTTTACCAATTGAAATGGCCATAATAGGCACGAAACGCTCATTATCAAGGTTTAAAGTTGCAACTAAAAATAGAAAAGATGCTAAACAATAATTGTATCGAGTTATTTATCGGATTTTCTTTATAAAAAATTTTTTTATCAGAAATACATGTTGCTTTGGACTTAATTATATAAGAGAGACCGACACTCTGTATTCAAAAAATAGCGTTGTAATTTTAGTAAATTTTAGAACCAATCTTTTTCCTAACTAAATATTGCAGAGTAATTAAATTAGTTTAAAATTACGAATTCGAATTTAAAGTGTAATTTTAACCTCTTATGATTTGTACTTATTTTATTGGAACAACTAGACCTCTATATAACGCATGATATAAACCATCAATAAACGAAATATATTGTCTTGCGAGTGTGCCTAAATACTTTCCATCATTATAAAAATATCTTTCCGGCGGTGTGGATTTAAATGTTAAATGTAAATCCATCATAATGCCTGAGCTTTTTATACTATAATTTTCCTTACTTGGATTTGCAACCAAGTAATTTGATTTATTACGATTGTTCTGTTTAAATTCATTGATATTTTTTTTGCTTTGATCTTTATATAAATTAGATTCAATACTAGAAGTTTGATTTAAATGTTTTTCTTCTTCACTGATTTCAGTATTTGAATTTTTTTCATCAATTTCTTTTTTTAAAATATCATTGGAAATTTTGGGTGTATTTTTTATTTCATATACTATATCATTCTCTAGTTTTGTTTCCTCTAAAGTTGTTTCCTCTTCGACTAAACAGTCGTCTTTTGCATCTTGATTAATTATTTCTTCTTGGACTAGATTTTCTTTAGATGTTTCATGATTTAATATTTCTTCTTGGATTAAATCTTGTTCTGTTACATCTTGATTAATTATTCCCTCTTGGACTAGATTTTCTTTAGATGTTTCTTGATTTAATATTTCTTCTTGGATTAAATCTTGTTCTGTTACATCTTGATTAATTATTTCCTCTTGGACTAGATTTTCTTTAGATATTTCTTGATTTAATATTTCTTCTTTTACTACATTTTCAATTAAAGGTTCTGTTAAATATGAAATTTCTTCTTCTCTAATATTATTGTCAGATGCAAATACTTTAGATGAGAAAATATTTATAAAAATCAAACAAAATACAAAATAGAAAATTAATCTAGAATGTTTAAGCATTATCTAACACCTGGCCCTTTCTTAACAACCATTCCACCGAAAACTGCAGTGTATCTTGGAAGCTCTTTATCTTTTTCGATATAAGTTAAAGGAAGATAGCCTACATATCCATCTTGGTCATAATATATTGACTGAGGAATATCAAATTGACTGCCATATATTCTACTTACAATTACCTTTTTATAACTAGGACTCGCAAACGCTTCGATATAATATTCAGCGTTAGGCATAATTTCATTAATCTCTAATTCTGTTAAATTTTTATTAACGTATTCATCATTTGAAGAATGTACATCGTATGAATATGTAATATTTTCGCAGTTATTATTTAATATTTCTAACATTTGTGGATACTGTTTCAAAATGTTATTTGTATCTTCGGGAGATTCGCCAATTTCAAATAAAAAATTTTTTATATTTTTGTCTTCTACATCGTATTGAGAATACTTATAGTCAATTATATTTGTTTCAGCTAAGACCGCTTTTGGAAATTGTATTAGTGAAAAAATAATGCAACAAAAAACAACTATAATACATTTATCCCTTTTCATAACAATCCTCCTCAATAATATTAATAATATAAAACCTAGAGACTAAAATAACTGTCCTCCTTTCTATGTTTTCATATAAATTATATTACAAACAAAAAAATATTTCAATTTTTAGTTAAATTTTATATTATTAACAAAAAAATAAAAAACTAACAAAAATTACTTTTTATGTTAATAAAAAAAATACTTTTATCGAGTTATACGATTCGTTCATAATTTTTAGAATGGTTTATTTAAATACTAGCCTGAGAAACTTTAGTTTAAACTATTAACTTTAATCATTAATAAATATATTAATAATAAGGATAATGTTATAACTCTTTATCATTAGATAACTTTAACTAAAAAACCATTAAAAGCACTCTCCTGCTTCTAATGGTCTCATATTTTTATGCTAAAAAGTTAATTTTAGAATTAACATCATAACGTGTTGATTCAAGTGGTTCTTCGTCTGGTTTACCAATTGAAATGGCCATAATAGGTACGAAACGTTCGCTATCAAGTTCTAAAGTTGCTACTAAATCTTTTGAATTATAGCCTGCCCACGCATTCGCTTCATATCCGTGTGCTCTAGCAACCAATAACAATTGCATCGCTAACATTGAACTGTCTAAGGTCGCATCTTTGATTAAAAAGTCGCGATCAGCTTTCTCATATAATGGTAAAAATGAATTGAAGATGGAGTCTAATTTTTCTTTGGAAATTTTGCCCTCTTCATACACTTTGGTCCAAACTTCGCGATAAACTTTATGTGAGTGAGTATCGCCTAATATAAAGATAGTTACTGGCGCTGTTTCTAATTGAGGGTAGTTAAACGGCATCGTGATTGCTTTAACTTTATTACGCGCTTCATCATTATCAACGACGACAAAGTGCCATGATTGTAAGTTACATGCGGATGGTGTAATTGTCGCTTCATCTAACATTTCAACAATCTCTTCACGACTAATACTTTGACTAGGGTCAAATCGACGGCATGAACGACGATTGAATACGATATCTTTATAGTCATTATTAACATAATCTCTTGCTAAAAATTTCTCTCTCATGAAAACCCTCTCCTTTTCTTATAAATTAATTTTATCACTAAGCTAGTGGATTTTCAATGTGTTTGTGAAAAGTTTAACTAATTTATTAAAATAAATAATAGACCAGATAGATTATTATTTCTATCCAGTCTCCTAGTATAAACTATGCTATTGTTGTCGATTGCGAGTGAACCAAAAGTAGAAAATCAAATGATTTTCGCTTCGTCTGTCCACCCTCGCACAAGTTGAGTAGGCTTCAAACAAGTCGAATGACACAGTTTGAGGTCACTCAACCACTGCGCATTTAATTAACAAACATTAACTTAATTGATTTTACCAGCTCTATCCCTAACCTCTTTAAGAAGCAGATTGAGGCCACTCAACCACTGCGCTTTTAATTATCGAACAATAACTTGACTAAATTTATTAAGTTTATGCTCAGTAGCGTACATTGAGCTGAAAATACGATCTATTATGCGTGATGCAATTGGAAAAATTTAGAC
>JAEZZN010000035.1 GCA_023418535.1 Bacillota bacterium
TTCATATAATACATGGTTTATGGGAATATCTCCTGTAGATAATCCAAAATACACAATTGTAATAACAATTGAACATCAAGATGAAGCATCAGGAAATAATGCAGCACCTATAGGTGCAAAAATACTTAATTATGCTGTTCAAAATATTGAGTAAAATCACTCGATGAAATCTATTAGAGTTAATCTTAGACAGTTTTTTGTGTGTGGTGTGTAAGAATCGTTACAATAGTTCTTCCTAATTAATTTATATGTTATAGGTTTTAATCGATGAATAGTATATAGCTAAAGAAAATAAAATAAATAGGAGTTGAAAATTTATACCTTCAACTCCTAAATTATATGGTTAAGAATACTAAGATTTAATTATTATGAATTTACTATTTTTTTGAAGCTAAATAAATAATTGAAAAATATACAGCAACAAAAGTTATTGGAAATTCAACAAAATTCATTAGATAATTAGGTAACCATTCATTAAGCAAATTCAATAGAAATAGTAAAAGTAAAGGGAAAATAATTGATTTGATATATTTTTTTAATTCTTTCATATGTAGTTCTCCTTAATTATTCTGTTATGTCTATTGAAATATCAATTTTATTTCATCATTCCAGCTGAGTAATATCGTCCATCAAAAGAAACATTTTTAATATATCCGCTTCCGTTAGATATTGTAAAATTAGCAGTTGCAAATTTTCCAATACCTACGCTTGCCCCAGCACTCCAATTAAGCTTTCCAGTTTTATAAACATCTCCATAAACATCATAATAAAAAGAATTTCCACTTTCTAATCTGAAAAATATTTTTCCAGAAAACAAACATTCTTTTCCACCACCAGTGTAAATATATGGATCAGTTAATTCAACGATTCTTGTTGGGCTAACAGAATTATTCAAATATTCCAAACCTACCATAAAAATAGGTTGGAGCTTATAATTTGAACCTAAAGAATTATTTATTTCATATGTCTTCATTCTAAATTTAGCATATCTTACAGAAGATCCAAATCTTGCCATTAATTGAATGTTATTTTTATTTATATCGTATTCGTTTTGACTGATTAATCCCAATTTTAATTTTTCTAAAAGATATTCTTCATATGAATATGTGTCTTTAATATTAATTGTAGAAAGTTCTGATATGTCATGAATTTTCATATTACCTACTTCATTTATTTCTTTTATATCTACTGATTGCATAGCATTTGAGTAGCTTGGATTAATAAAGCATAGTAAAAGTATTGTACCTAAAAATATTGATAATTTATTTTTCATAAATGTTCTACTTCAGATTTTATTCGAATTTATTAATACTAAAAAAGCTATTTAATCGAAAATTAAATATATCTCCATTTTTATATCTTGAAAAATTTACATAATGTTTCATATCTTTTCCTTTCATTTAAATTATACAAAACACTAACTTGTTAAATAAACTTAACTATTTGTATATATTATATCTATATAAAATTGACTTTGCAATAGTTTATTAAATTTTAATTATAATTAATATTTAAATTTCTTAATATTACAATCCATTTTAGAATAATTTAAGGAGTATTGTGTAATTATAGAATAGAAGAAAACTAATAGTTATTTAAAAATAAAAAATCTATATTAATATAAAATAATTTTTATTAAGAAAATATAATAGAAAAGAGCGACTACATAAAGTCGCCTTTTGTGGATTATAAGTTAGCTTGATTTAGAGGGAATGTAAGTGAAAATAGATATAAAAAAGGAAATTGCGTGTTATCTAATAATATGTATGATTAGATTCCCATGCTCATCGCTTCCAACAATTAAATAAAGTATAACTCTGTTTGTTCATCTTCTTATTATATGAATTTCTCTTTAATATTCAACCAGAACCAATCAGGATTAAATACAACTTTATTAATTATCTTATCGCTTAGTTTAATATTAATTTCACGTATATGCTCATGCTCTTTAGGTATTCCATCGATACCAATTGAAAATGGTGCATCGTATTTTGTTTTTGGTATAATTTTTATTACTGTTTCTTTAGGAACTATCAAGCTCTTGTCAAGTGATCTATGAAGAGACGATCTTATAGCAGCAAGTGGTGTTATTTGAAAAGCATTTAAATTTTGACAAAGTAAAGCTCCACCAGCTGATAAATTATATGCTGTAGAACCAGATGGGGTAGAAAATAAAATTCCATCTCCTGCAAAAGTTTGAAGTTTAACATGGTCAACATATAAGTCAAAATTCATGATGCTCGTATACTTAGCCTTTAATACAATTTCATTTATACTATTGTAATTATAAGTTTTATCATCTGTTATAATTTCACAATCAATAACTTTTAAATGATTTAGTATAAAATCATTTTCTTTTAATTTCTGTATAGCCTCTTTAACTTCATAATATTTAACATCATTATAAAAACCTAAGTGTCCAGTGTTGATACCTATAAATGGTATACTTGAAAACTCTGAGTCATGTACAGCTTTAATAAAAGTACCATCTCCACCAATAACAATATTAAAATCTGCATCAGGATGAAAAGTCTCAGATACATCAATATCATTATCGATAAGTTCTTTTATAACTTTTTCTTTTACTTCAAAAGATAATTGGTAAAGATTTGCAAAAACATTAGCTTTTTTAGTCATTTCTTCCTCCATTATTTTAATTATACTATAAATAGGAGAAAATTATTCTAAAACTTTAAATATCAAATTATATTTGTTATAATATATGTATCCACAAATGATTTTGTAATTAACCTACACTATTTATAAGGGCATCCGGAGTTTGTATTTTGATGCAAAGCCTTAAATGGACTGCAGATATCTATGACAGGTAGCCCACCTTCACATACGAAGGTATAATTTCGGTCATTTGTGGATTTTTAATAAAAGACTAACTATTAAAAGTCAAGAGGTGAAACAAAGAAAATATAAGGAATGATATTGATAAAAACTGAATAAAAATAAGCATGAAAAAGCACCCTAAAGTTTAAGATTAAAAATAGGGTTAGTAAA
>JAEZZN010000060.1 GCA_023418535.1 Bacillota bacterium
GAATTCAACCGGTGGTGCTCTTTATGCTGGCGGATGAAGGTCTTGCTACCTTTCTGAAAAATTTTTGTGATTTACACCGTTTTCGTTTCGTAGATTTGCTGCGGCCGATTGTGTACGCATTCGACCATCGCCTCCACGAAAAAACGGCGGAAAGTCCTTCAAATTTTTTTGAGGGTCAGGCAAACCTATTCCTGCGTTTTGACGCATTGGATTTTGCATCGCGCTACGATGACGGCAAAGATATTCGCGGTCTGCAAAGTGCCGATATTTGTTTAATTGGCGTGTCACGTACGACGAAAACGCCGCTTGCCATGTACCTGGCAAACAAACATTATCGTGTCATGAATCTTCCTTTGATCCCCGAATCCCCTTTGCCAAAGGAACTACTGCATTTCCCGACAGAGCGAATCTTCGGATTGACCTGTAACGCCACAAAACTACAGGAATTCCGAAAGGAACGGCTAAAATCTCTCGGGCTTCCCGATCAAGCCGAATACGCTTCGCAACGGCGGATTTTAGAAGAATTGCAATACGCACAGGAAATTATGAAAAACCTCGGATGTGCCATTCTCGATGTTTCTTCCCGTTCGGTCGAAGAAACCGCGGATGTCATCATTCGTTACCTCTCACGAGGAGAAAACCCGATTTCAGAAAGGAGAAAGGGAATATGACAACAAAGTACGTGTATAGCTTCAACGAGGGCAACAAAGATCAACGCTTGCTTCTCGGGGGAAAAGGTGCAAACTTGGCGGAAATGACTTCGCTCGGTATCAATGTACCTTTCGGTTTTATCGTTACAACGGAAGCATGTACAAAGTATCAGCAGGAAAAACAACTGTGGCAGGAATTAAAGGATGAAATCCGCGAACACTTGAAGCATGTGGAAGAAGTCAACGGCAAGACCTTCGGCGATGCACAAAATCCGCTTCTCTTCTCCGTCCGTTCCGGCGCGCCCATTTCCATGCCGGGTATGATGGATACCATCCTCAATCTCGGTCTGAACGACGAGTCGGTGGAAGCCGTCGCTAAAAATTCGGGAAATCCTCGCTGGGCATATGACTGCTATCGCCGTTTTATTCAAATGTTTTCGGACGTTGCTATGGGATTGTCCAAAGAAAAATTTGAATCCATTCTCGAAGCGAAAAAAGAAAGTTCCGGCGTCAAACTGGATTCCGAGCTTTCTGCAGAAGATTTGAAAGAGGTCGCTACGGAATATAAAAAGCTCTACAAAGAATTAAAGGGTTCGGATTTCCCGCAGGATCCTATGGAACAGCTGGAAGCCGCTATTGAAGCCGTATTCCGCTCCTGGAATAACGACCGCGCGATTCTGTACCGCAGAATGAACGAGATTTCGGACTCTCTCGGCACTGCGGTTAATGTACAAACCATGGTATTCGGAAATATGGGAGACAGTTCCGGCACGGGCGTTGCCTTCTCCCGCAATCCGGCAACCGGCGAAAACGCGATATTCGGAGAATACCTCATCAATGCGCAAGGCGAAGATGTGGTAGCCGGTATCCGTACTCCGGAACCCATCGATCATTTGAAGGAACAGATGCCCGAAGTATATGAAGAGTTTGTCCGCACCGCTCATCTGTTGGAAGATCATTATGCGGATATGCAGGACATGGAGTTTACGATTCAGGATAGAAAGCTGTTCATTCTGCAAACACGAAACGGAAAAAGAACCGCCGCAGCTGCTGTAAAAGTCGCCGTGGATATGGTGAAAGAAGGAAAACTGGATAAAGAAACTGCTATCCTTCGCGTGGAACCGAAAGCACTTGACCAATTATTGCATCCTACCTTTGATGCCAACGCTTTGAAAACGGCGGAAAAATTGGCTTCCGGTCTTGCCGCCTCTCCGGGTGCCGCCAGCGGTAAAGTATGTTTCGAGGCAGAGGAAGCAAAAGAACGCAGTGACGCCGGCGAAACCGTAATCTTGGTACGCACGGAGACTTCACCGGAAGACTTGCAAGGTATGGTATCTGCCGACGGTATCCTCACCGCTCGCGGCGGTATGACCTCTCACGCTGCTGTTGTAGCCCGCGGTATGGGAAAATCCTGCGTATCCGGCGCCAATGCCTTGAAAATTGATGCCGAAAAACGCACGGTCACCGTGGGAGAACACGTCCTCACCGATCAGGACACCATCTCCATTGACGGTTCTACCGGAAACATCTATCTCGGAGAGATTCCGAAACAGGCTCCGCAACTTACCGGAGATTTCGGGGAATTCATGAGTTGGGTCGATGAAATTCGCCGTCTGCGTGTTCGCACCAATGCGGATACTCCGGCAGACGCACAACAGGCAGTAGATTTCGGTGCGGAAGGCATCGGTTTGTGCCGTACCGAGCATATGTTCTTCGGCGGCGACCGCATTCATGCCGTTCGCGAGATGATTGTATCCGAAACGGTCGAACAGCGAGAAAAAGCACTTGCGAAATTAGAGCCTATGCAGGAACAGGATTTCTACGAAATGTATAAGATTATGGGCGAACGTCCCATGACGATTCGTCTGTTAGATCCTCCTCTGCATGAATTTGTACCGCAAACAAAACAGGAAATTGAATTGTTGGCAAATGACATGAATATTTCCGTTGAAAAAATTGAAGAGCGCATCGAAGACCTGGAAGAAGTCAACCCGATGTTGGGTCACCGCGGTTTGCGTCTGTGTATCACCTATCCGGAAATTTATCGTATGCAGGCACGTGCCATTATCCAAGCCGCGTTGCGTGCGAAAAAAGAAGGTCTTTCTTCCTTGTTGCCGGAAATTATGATTCCGTTGGTAGGCTCCCCGCAGGAATTGGAATATGTAAAAAAAGAAGTGGAAGAAGAAATTCATGCCGTCTTTGAAGAAAAAGGCGAAACCATTGAATATCTGCTCGGCACTATGATTGAGATTCCACGCGCCACCGTAGTAGCGGATGAGATTGCGGAAATTGCAGATTTCTTCTCCTTCGGAACCAATGACTTAACACAAATGACGTTCGGTTTCTCTCGTGACGATGCCGGAAAATTCCTCCGTGAGTACCTGGAAAAAGGAATTTTTGAGAAAGATCCGTTCGTTTCCCTGGATCAGAAGGGCGTCGGTCAACTGGTGAGAAATGCCTGCGAATTGGGTCGTAAAGCAAACCCGCACCTGCATCTCGGTATTTGTGGAGAACACGGCGGGGATCCTTCGACCGTAAAATTCCTCCACGGTGTGGGGTTGGATTACGTATCCTGCTCGCCCTATCGTGTACCTATCGCACGTCTCGCGGCAGCACAGGCAGTCGTCGAAGAAAAACAGAAATAAAGATGCAAAAAAACCGATGGAATGCCCATCGGTTTTTTCTCTTGAAAAAGCCATGCAGGTTTTCCTGCATGGCTTTTTGATGTTATCCTACAACGTACGTCAAAACACGATGCGTCAATCCTGTACGAAACCAACTTTCCGATACACCTTGGAAAGTGTACGCTGCGCAACGCGACGTGCTTCCTCGCTGCCTTTGGCATAAATATCCGACAGATATTTTTTATCCGTCATCAATTTTTCAAAGCGTTGGCGGATAGGCGACATATGTTCCACCACAATCTCCGCCAATTCTCTCTTAAACGTCGCATAATCCGAATTACGGTACTGTTCCACAATTTCCTGCGGTGCCCGTTCGGTGTATGCGGAATAGATATTGATTAAGTTTCTTAAGCCCGGTTGTTCCTCGGAATACGCGAACCTTCCTAACGAGTCTGTCACCGAACGCATGATTTTGCGGCGGATGGCTTCATCATCGTCCCGAATAAGTACAAACGCATTCACATCCGGATCGGACTTACTCATCTTCTGCAACGGAATTTTCAAACTCATAA
>JAEZZN010000083.1 GCA_023418535.1 Bacillota bacterium
AAGATTGTAGCTGTAGTGTCCGGTGGCTTCCAGTCCTACTTTTACTTTAGTGAAATCATCTGATACAGAATCAATTCTTTGAAAAAGGGTTTCAAAACCTTCCCGATTGTTAGAGATGGTAAAGGGGAAAAAAACACCTCGCCATCCGAGTTAGTAATAAAACAATCGTGCTTATCTTTTGCTACATCAATTCCAACACAAATCATAAATATCTCCTTTGAATAAAATTGATACTGTTTAGGACCACTGGTACTCTTTGCGATTGTAACCTCGTTCTAAATAAACCTTCATGCGGTATCTATCTGATTAACAAATATACAAAGAGACTGTGGTTGTAGCCTTTCAAAAACCATCAAGTGGTAGGAAAAAAAAACAATCCACAGTATCTCCAATAGTATAGCATACAGTCCTTGGAGAGGGACTATAAACACTACTACTTTTATAATACGAGGAAAAAGGAAGAAAGCGGAGCAAAAAGCATGAGCCGCTTTATACGAAAAACGGTTTTGGAAAAGGAGATTTATGAAGTTGACTTGAAGCCTATGAGAGACTTATACGGAACATTATCCGTTGCTACAAATGAATTAAATCAGATTACCAAGAGAGTTAGTCAAACAGGGGTAACTTATAAAAGCGATATTGACGATATGAAGAAATCTATTGATAATTTTTCAAAAGAAGTGTGGGATATACATTTGTTATTGCTGAAAAGGAAGATGTGATTTATCGGATACAAAAATAAAGTGCTTTTAAAATTTAACTCTTTCAAAATGATGATGTAAATATTATAATATATAAAATAACTTCATAAACTTGTAATTAAGGAGCAAAAATATGAAAGTCAGTTATAATGGATTGTGGAAAATTTTGATAGATAAAAATATGAATAAAAAGGACTTGGCGAATGCTTGTGAATTATCTCCTGCCACTATATCTAAAATGGGCAGAGGAGAGTTTGTCAGTATGGATGTTTTATATCGTATCGGAACCAAATTAGGTGTTGATTTTGGAGAGATGGTTTCAATTATAGAGCAAAAGAAATAAAAAACTTGAGGTGACAAAATGGAATCTCAAGTTCTAAAAGATGGAGGTATTTATGGCAGAAGATAAAAATCTCGTCATTGTTGACAATAAAGAAATACAGAATATGATTTATACCATTAGATGTAAACAGGTAATGGTAGATAGTGATCTTGCAGAATTATATCAGGTTACGACAGGACGTTTGAATGAACAAGTAAAAAGAAATCTAAATAGATTTCCATCTCGATTTATGTTTCAATTAACAGACGACGAATATAAGTCTTTGATATCGCAAAATGCGATATCAAAGAAAGGACGTGGTGGAAGGAGAACCTCACCATATGTTTTCACTGAGCAGGGAATAGCTATGCTTTCAACTGTGCTTAAAAGCGATATCGCAGTAGATGTTAGCATAAAAATTATGGATGCTTTTGTGGAAATGCGAAACTTTTTACTTTCTAATCGAGAAATGTTTGCCCGTCTTGATAGAGTGGAGTTTAAACAATTAGAAACGGATAAAAATTTAGAAGAAGTGTTTAACTACATAGGAGCGAACACTGAAGTAAAACAAAATATCTTTTTTGACGGACAAATATATGATGCCTTCAGCTTTATTGTAGGGCTTGTTAAAAAGGCTAATAAAGAAATAATTTTGATTGACAACTATGTCGATATCAATACCTTAAATATTCTATGTAAGAAAAATCAGTGTGGATGTTGTTATTGATACAGCAGGAAAAGGCAGCTTATCAGCGAAAGATATAGCTAAATTTAATGCTCAATATCCCAAATTATCGGTTAAAACTACTACGGATTTCCATGATAGATTTTTAATCATAGATAAAGCAGAAGTTTATCATATTGGTGCGTCTATAAAAGACGCAGGAAAAAAGAGCTTTGGCATTACAAAGATAGAAGATAAGGACTTGATTCAAAGTCTGGTAAATAAAGTGAGGTAGAATATGGCAAATTTATCCAAAATCAGGCGTGAAAAAATGCTTAACTATCTTGAAAAATTAGATGTGAAACATTCGTTTTTGATTTGATTTTTTTTAGCAGTATGATTACATACTGCTATTTTTTTAATCATATGCAAATCCATTCCAAGTATTGTAAAATATTTGTATAGATGTTATTTATTAATCCTTGCAATGCACCTACGAATATGTAGGTGTGTTTTTTTATACCGATATGGTATAATGTATATGCGTTTTTACAATATCTTTTACAAAAACTATAATCAAAAAAGAGCAGTATTAAAACTGCTCTTTTCTTGCTTTAATTATGATTACATTATTTTTATCATCGTATATTTTTGTTATCTTTCTATCATCATCTAACCCTAAAAAATCAATATCACTTTGTACTAGACTTAGTTGATAATTATCCCTACAATTCTTTCTCCTCTTAACTGATATTGTTGCTGCCTTTTCTACCATTGTTACCTCCTATGGTTCTTCTATGTACTTCTTCTATGAATTTATATAAGTACTCAAGTGGTTTTCTAATAGCTACGCTAATTAGTAATACTCCAATAAGTATTCCTATAACTATATTAAAAAAAATCGCCATATATCCTCCTTTTTAGAATAAATGTGGTATAATATATATACACGGAAAACATCTAAGATGTTTTCCATGTATCAATGATATCTTTTATCATTTTAACAATTTCAAAGATAATCATTAATGGTTTCTTTATTGTAAGCGTTATTAATAGTACCAACATTAATATTACAATATAGGTAAAAAGAGCAGTTTCAAAACTGCTATTTTTATTTTATGCTATTTCTAATTCTTCTTTTAACTTCTCTTCTAACAAGCGTGAAAAGTTGACTTTTTTTTCTTTACCTAATTTAATCAATCCTTGTGGTAGTTTTACAGTCATATTAACTCTTTTTTTACTCTCTACCATTCTTATAAAATCTGTATCAACTTTTATTAAATGAATAGATTGATTTTCCTTTAACTCCTTTACTAATGTTTTGAAATCGCTTTCCTTTGGTAGTTCATCTCCATCATCTTCAGATGTTAGAATTGCTAGTTCTAACGCTTCTTTTGCATTAAATAACGATTCATCTATATCTTCGCCTTGTGTGAATATATATCCAAAGTCAGGAAATGTTACGCAATATCCTCCGTCTTCTTCATCGCTTTCAAGCAAAGCATAATAATGATAAACCATAAGTCCTCCTTTATTTATACAGAGGTGATAGCTATTCATCTACAAGCGAGTGTTATTTATTCACTCGTTTTAAGATACTGTGTAGTAAGCTTTTTTAAAATCTGTATTGTGCAAAGGAACTACTACCATGCCTTTGGTTGGATGATAAAATTTTATATGACTTCCACGTTTGCAATGTTTTCCAACCCAGCCATCTTTTTTTAATAGCTTAATCGCCTCTTTAGATGTCACTAAATATGTTCTCCTTTCTATGATTATATTATGATACGTGCATTCGCACGTGTCAATAGAAATATACAATAATTTGCATAAATATTTGCCAATCTTTTTAATGTATTATATAACCGGACTTTGGGAGTTGAACTATAAAATATAGTGCTAAGCCACAGATTAAAACCTATGGCTTAGCATTTTTTTTATATCTCCAACACTAAAAAAATACGATGTTAATGGAAGATTACTAAGCTGTGAAAACTCTTTTATGAATTTTATAACGCATTGTTATCTTTATGATTATTTAAAAAAATACTACAAGAAAAACGTAAAAATCTTCCTAGTACCAATTAAACTAGAGTTTAGTGAAAATAATAGAAAAGGAATTTGGATAAAAAATAATTTGTTTTTATTTGTGCCTATAAAAAATATTCATAAGTATTTTTATAATAAGAAAGTGTTCAATGACTGGATAGAAAGAGGAGTTTTCCACTATATTTATAAAAAAATAATAGAATTATATAGATATAGTAGATATTTTGAATATAATAATGACTACTATTTTGAACTATTCATGAGTATACCAGATGAAAAGCAGAGATATGAAATATTTTCTGAATGGTGAGAGGGGAGTAATTGGATTTTCCCTAAATTTTATAAGAATAAAATTTGTGATATAAGTAAATTTTTAGTTAAAACACTCTTATTGTTAATTATTTGTTTTATAACAAGTTGATTTCTGATATAGTATATATAGCATAAATAGCATAAATAGCATATATAGATTATGTTAATAATTATAAGTCTACTATTTCTAGTTTTTTTAATGATGAATTGCAAATAATATTGCGACACTTAGATCAAACTAAGTTCGTGCATAAATAAATCGAATGGAGTTTGATATTCTAGACATTTTCTAGGTCTGGTATTAAGCTCCATTAAGTTTTTAATTAACTCATTAACAGATATTTTAGATAAGTCTGTCTTCTTGGGATAATATTCTCTTAGTAAACCAT
>JAEZZN010000121.1 GCA_023418535.1 Bacillota bacterium
TGTGAGAGCCAAAATGGCTTCGGCTCCACTGTTAAAACTTTGGACATTTGTCTCCCCGTAGGAATCTTTTGCGTAAATGTCACCGGTAGTGCCTAATTGCGTGCCTATTTTTTTATCGGACAAGTCGTCCGGGCTTTGAATCGGAGAGTCTGCCGCTACAATAATGGCCTGTATGCTCGTGGCATACGTGTGGCTGAACAGGGCATTTTTTTGACGTTCTTCCGTAACGGTCATGCCCGCCATGGCAATATCCGTCTTTCCGGTTTCCAGAGAAGCCAACAGATTTGTAAAATCCATATCATGGAATTTTACGGCGACACCTAATTCTTCGGAAAGTGCTGTTGCAATATCCATATCAATTCCCACCGGAGTTTTTCCTTCGTAGAACTCATAGGGGGGGAAGTTGACGTTGGTAGCCACGTCCAATACGCCGTCCTCCAAAAGAGAAGAAGGGGATGTGCTTGTTTCTGCCTCTTGTGCCGCACGATCGCCGCAACCTGCAAGCGTAATCGTCAACAATAACAAACCGATTCCTTTTTTCCAATACGATGTTTTCATTTCATACCTCCTGGTAAAATAAAATGCCATTGGTATGGTTGACTCGTTTCAGGATAAAAAAAGAGCTTTCGCCGTATAGGGACGAAAGCTCGTGATACCACCCTTGGTTTATCTACGTTTCACAACAATAGACCTTATCGAGTACAAACATACTCTTTCGCTGTAACGGGCGACCCCGACATGATCTCAAATCCTTCGACCATGCGACTCAGAGGCTCTCTTCGGCTACAGTTCCATCATCCCCTTTCACCAAACGGGACTCGCTGAGACTTTCCTGTGCGTACTCTTCTCTTCACTGTCTTTGATTTCCCTATTGTAGAGATACTTTTTCCGTTTGTCAACGGTTATTTTACAAGAGCCTGCAATTCTTTGAAATGTGAATCCTTTGCATCCTGAATCCAATCAAAGAGAATCAGCTCTGTATTTCCAATGATTACCCCTTGTTTCGAGAGCAGGTGTAAGGCATTTTTCTTATTTTTGGCATCTCTGGAAGAAACGGCATCAAAGGGAAGATATACTTCGTATCCTTGTTCTGCTAACGCACGGGCAGTTTGGTAGACGCACACATGAGCTTCCACACCGGTGATTACGATTTGTTTGCGTCCGCTTCTTTTCAAGGCGTCGGCCAGTTCCGGAGTCAGAGCGTTGTATACGGTTTTCTCGATGCCGTAGGCATTGAATCCCTCCAACAGGCGAAGTAGGTTCGGCTCGGTTTTTCCCAATCCTTTCGGATACTGTTCACTGAAAAAGATAGGAAATCCATAAGCGTTCGCTGCTTGTACCAGAGCTTCATGATTGCGGAGCAATTTGTCTTTGTCATCGGACATGGCAGGAAGAAGTCTTTCCTGCATATCGATAATCAGTAAGGCGGAGTTTTCTCGCTTCAGTGTAAAAGTAGTGTTCATACGGGCTCCTTTCTGCCATTATAAAAGCGAATTATGGCTGAGATACTTTGCTATCTTCCGGAGAAGGCGGTGTGCCATAAATTTGTGTGGCATCTGCCGCATTTTTTAATACATCCTCCGGAATGGTTACCTGTGTTTCGGAAGATTTTTTCAACGAATGGATGGTAGTACGAGTGGTAAGGTTCTGTTCGGAAAGATCTACCGAACCTAAATTTTGAGAACTTAATATTGCTTTGAGAATTTCGGTAGTGTCGATGGAGATTTTTTTAAAATTGTATTCTTTGCCGTCAACAATAATCTCCAGGTCCAGAGGGATGTCGGCAACATTGTCGAATACTTCTTTGTATTCATTGCCCCCCTGACCGAGAGAGATGTTTTTTAAGGCGTCCATATCTCCCATTTCTTTCATGGGCAGTTTACCGGAGAATACGTAATCATCCCCGTTCTTTACCATGGTGAGTTTTTCAAATAATTTCACGTAAGTGTCACTGTCTTTTGCTTGTGCAAATCCGTTCATGGAAGCAGTTGTGTTGTTATAAGGTGCCTCCGTGTACATCCATTGCTGTTCACCGGGCATTTGCTGATAAATACGCAACTTTCCGTTTTCTTGTGTTTGTGTATATTGCAACATGGAAGAAGGACCGGCAACAATTTCACTTTTGGAATTTCCCGTTTTATCCATGGTGGTGGACATGTTCATCGGGGTTCCCATGATGAGCATATCCATTTGTGCGCTATAAACATTAGCTCCTTTATAATACTCATACACCTGTTTTGCTACTTCTATGGCTTCGTCCTTGGAAATGGGAGTTCCTTCCAGCGGTTCGTCACTATTTGAAATTTCTGCAACGGATGTTTCACCGGAAGTGAGAGGGGCGCTTTGTACGGGATCCGAAGTTTTATTCCCACATCCGGCGAGAGCAATCATGCCGGCAATGGTGAATGCCAGTAGCATATTTTTTTTGTTTTTTTGCATCGTATTCTCCTTTTCCGAGTCATTCTTTCTCTACTCAGTATACCCTTTTTTGCGAAAACTAGCAGGAAATCCCGAGAAAAACTTTCCATGAAGAAGAAACAGAGATAACGAAAGCGTTTGACGAGTGTTATAAAATCTACTATTCTTAGATTATAGAAATATGTAGGAATACTAATATTTCCTGAAAAGGAGGCGTGGAGCGAAGACCGATACCGATTCCAGTGGAATCAACCGAACGAAAAGATATGTCGGCTCTACGTGCCGATATGTCACTATTTCTTGACGGCAGTAGCGAAGAACTTACCGTGGAGGTATGACATGCAAGGAAAAAAATTTCGTTGGATTTCTCTTTTATTAGTACTGGTAATGTTATTTACGGCTTGTGGATCTGCAACGGCGCCGAACGAAGAAAAGTCTACAGAAACTTCTTCAACCGCGGAAACGCCGAAAACCGGAACAAAGAAAAAAGTAGTGCTTCTTTGTGACGTGGCAGGAACACAGCCTTATATTTTAGACTTAATTCGAGGTCTGGAAGAAGCCGGAGAAAAATATGGTGCGGATGTGAAATACGTAGAATGTGCCGATGACGCCGCATATATGGACAATGCCCGTGCTTTGATTGTTGAGGGCGTGGATCTTTTGATTGGCGGAAACTGGCAGGCGGGTGAGGCCATTGCCGCCGTGGCGAAAGAGTTTCCGGACAAGGCAAGTTACGCGCTGATTGATTCGGAAGTGGATCAGGACAATGTAAAATGTATCTCCTATTTTGAACAGGAAAGTGCCTACTTAATCGGACAATTGGCGGCTATGGTAACAAAACCGGAAGAAAAGACGTTCGGACAAGTCGGTGTTACCAAGGGAACAAGCTCATGGAAATGGCGCTACGGCTATATGGAAGGTGTGAAATCCGTGAAGCCGGATGCCAAATTTATCTTCAACTATGTGGGCAGCTACAGTGATCCCGCAAAGGCCAAGGAATATGCCATTCAGCAATATGAACAGGGCGCTCGTTACATCAATGCGGCGTGTGCCGGCGGAGACAGCGGCGTTTTCGAAGCGGCAAAAGAAAAAGGATTTTATACCTCAGGTCAGGATATTGATTTAACAACACCGGACAATCCCTAT
>JAEZZN010000011.1 GCA_023418535.1 Bacillota bacterium
TCAAATTATCAGGTTTATATAGAGCCAAAAGGCTCACATCTTTTAGATAAAGATTTATGGAAAGAAAAGTTTCTACTAGAAATAGAGGAAAATCATATTATAGAAAATTCTGCTATAACTGTAAATAGTGATTATATGGTTTTAGGATTACCATTTTTTAATGAAAATTACAAAAAAGCTGATTTTGAGAAAGTTATTGATGAGTGGGTGAAGACGATTTAGTATAAAAAAAATAATAGTTTTATAGTTTTTAATTAATTTATGATAAATATTTAAATATGAAAGGTTGAATTTTGTAGATGAAAATAAAAAAAATAATATTAATAAATTATAAACGATTTGAGAATTTCACTATTATACCAAAAGATAAAGTAAACATTATAGTAGGAAATAATGAGGTTGGCAAGACTTCTATATTAAGATACTATATATCAAAGAGGGATTATGCTATACAGTAAGAAAATTTACAAAGATATACTCAGTAGAATTATATGGATTTTTTCAATTCTTATATTGGTTTTTAGTGTGCTTTATTTAGTTTTATATAATTATGTTGATGTTAATAGAAATAGAGAAAATCTAAGAAATGTATTTGATGAATTTGTAAAGATTGATAAAGCATTTGATGATTTCATTGCTGATAATTATATTAAATTTAACAGTGATTTAGCTAATGATAAGATGTCTACTGAAATAAAAAAGAAATATTATGAATTATCAAGCAAATTAGATATTAATTTCCAACTTAATTATTTTCCTCAAAGAGGCAAGGTTCAAAATTTTTCAAAATACTATAAAAACTATTTGTTAGGAGCATATCAAAGAATTATCAATGATAATACAGAAAATATTAGTAAAACAAGTATCCAATCAGGGAAAAATATATCTTATGTAATTACTAAAAAGTATCCAAATGGTTATGTTTCAATATATGTTCCAACTGAAGAAATTAAGGCTAAGATAAACACTAATCATCGCAATTTCTATATTACTGATAAATACAACAGGGTTATTGTAAATGACTCATATTTAGTTTCTAATAATTTAGATAAAATTAATAAAATTGATGAATCTGTTATTGATAATGGAGAATATATACATAGCAAGTTGAAATATGAAGATTTCACGGTACATAGTGTAATGAATAGATCTATGACAAAAGAATATTATTTCCAAGTAATATCTTTAATTATTTTAAGTGGACTATTTTTTTCTTAATATTACTAAAGATTTTAAAAAAAACAATAAAAGAATCTACAAAGAGTGTGGAGTTGTTGATAAATCAAATAAATCTCGTATCAGAAGGAGATTTGGAATACATTAAAGTTGAATCTGATGATGAGATTGAAGAAATTGCAAAATATACGAATAAACTTATAGAAAGCAGAAAGTTGTTAATAGATAGGAACTTAAGGCTTAAATACAAGAATAAATACAATGAATTCAAGATGCTTGAATCTCAGTTCAATCCACATTTCTTATACAACACTCTAGAACTAATATCTATAACTATGTATATCGACCCGAAATTAACCGAAAAAATTATACAAAACTTAAATGAAATACTTAGATATAGTATCAATGAATTATCTTTTATAAGACTTGACGAGGACATTTCATATATCTATAAGTTTCTAGATATTCAAAAAATTAAGGATGAAGATAATTTAGATTATAGAATTAACATTGATGAATATTCAAAATCCGTGCTTGTTCCGAAGTTATTTTTGCAACCACTGGTTGAAAATAGCTTAAAATACGTAAAATCATTTACTAATAATATTAGCATCATTATAAATATTACGACAAAAGATAAGCACATGAAATGTGAAATTATAGACAATGGAAAGCCTTTAGACGTAGAAAAGATTGATGAATTGAATAAATATATAGAAGTAGAATCAAAGAAAGACTATTTATCAATGCAACATCATGGTTTAGCTAATACCTATAATAGACTGAGAATGTTGTATAAAGAAGATGTTAAAATGTATTTTGACGAATATGATAGCGGTGTGAAATTAGTAATACAAATAAAATTGTGAGGAAATATGCTAAAAGTTTTAATTGCTGAAGATGAGGGACTTATAAGAAAGAAATTAGTGCATTTTATTGACTATGACGCTTTAGGAATGGTTGTAGTAGATGAAGTGGATAATGGTGAAGATGGTGTAATTTCGATTCAAAAAAACAATCCTGATATAGTAATTGCGGATATAAATATGCCAAAAAAAGATGGCCTTGAAATGATAAATGAAACTTTGGATTATGATTATATTGCAATTATCGTATCTGGTTATGATTATTTTTCTTATGCACAAAAAGCTCTTAAATATGGTGTTACAGATTATTTACTCAAACCAATAAATCTAGATGAACTTACAGAGTCCTTGAAAAATGCAAAAGAAACTATATTAAAAAGAAATAAAATTGTAAAAAGTGAGACGCAGATAACAAATGCAATAGATATTTCTATCAATAATGAGATTAAGAACCAGACAGTATTAGAAATGATAAATTTTATAAAAGAAAATTATGGAGAAAAAATAAGCATTTCTGACCTCTCTAAAAAACTAGCATATTCTGAATCTATGCTTAATAAAAAATTCAAAAATGAAGTTCATATTACATTTAACGAATATTTGAATAGATATAGAATAAATAAATCGCTAGATTTATTAGAAAATTCTGATTACAATATTACGGAAATTTCTTATATATGTGGATATTCAAGTCCAAAATATTTCTCAAAAGTATTCAAAAAATATATTGGAATTAGCCCATCAGATATATGATTGCTAAAAAGTGCACTTTTATTATTTAATAGTGTACTTTTTTTATATTGGTTCTATGTCAACTGTTGGGGGTGCTGACTCTTTATAATCAGCATCCTCACTTATTCATAGAGCTTTTTTATATGATTTGTTTTGTGTACACAAAACAAGCCCTTTTTTAATGTTTTTTTGCTCGACTAATA
>JAEZZN010000135.1 GCA_023418535.1 Bacillota bacterium
AATTCTTTTCTAATTCAAAAAGTTCTGTCTTATGTTGTTTACATAAAAAAATCGTATATCCCTTAAAATGTTGATTGTCTCCCAACACAACATAACCGGTTTCTAATTCTTTTACGAAATATTGATTTTCATTATTTTTAATCATTTCTATTCTTTCACATATTAAGCACATCTTTATTACCTCAAAAACTTCTAATCTGTTCTTGTCATCAATACTAGAGCCTCCGCCGTCGAATCTTTCCAATCGAAGCTTAACTGTAGACCTCAATTCCCGCAGGGAATTGTTGGTCAAAGTTATCCATGGAGCTATCAAATCTTTGATTTGGTGAGCGTGTTGTATATTCGCTCGCATTTCTTTGGGAAAGCCTGGCATCAGACCTACTAATCATAACCACCAGCTTAGCTAGTGGTTTGCACTGCCCCTATAAGGAGCTTTTTCCTGCTGTGCACCTTGTGCACATTGAATGTCTGCCAACTGCACTACTTTCTCAACTGGTGCTAAAGCACCTTGTTTTTATATTTTTATTTTGTTTTCTTTCCAGAAAACGGATCTACATATTCTTTTATACTTATTTGATAAGCTGTATAATCTTCTTTTAACTGATTTCTTATTTATTCTTGTTTCTTCTCTTCCATTTTTACATCCTTATCTAAATTAATTTATTAAATCATTATCTCCGGTATCCCACATTATACAAGAACTCAAAAGTCCCTTTTGTGGATTTAAGGTATTTTAAGTATTTTAGACTTCTAGCTTTTTAGCAATTTCGCTTTATAATAATCCCCACTTTTCTTCTAATCAAAATCTGGTAACTTATCAAGATTTAGTGAATAGGCAAGTGGATTCTTAGAGATCTTATAGACGAATTCCTTCTTTTCAAGGCTTTTCATGGCATTATCAACCTTGGTTCTGCTATATTTATACTTCAAAAGCTCAAATAATTCAATATTGGTCATGTATCTTTCTCCAAAGACAAATAGTAACGATTGTATCATTAAAAAGAGTAAGTTTTTTTCAATACTAGAAAAATCAAGTTCTTCTATGAAATCTACAGTGATTTGCATTTTACGATTGGCATCCAATAAAGATACTGAAACATTTTCTTGTCCCTTTAATATTATTTCCAATAAATCTTTAATAAAAAAGGTAAGTTCTCCCCTGTTCAAGGGATTAGAGACTTCGGTAAATGCTTTTTGATATTTTTCTTTGTTCTGTTTTATAGCTTCAGATATAGATAAGGCAGAAAAAGGTTCTAATTTATAAGATAAATATGAGCTTAACAAATACCTTCCAAACCTTCCATTACCATCATAGAATGGATGAATATATTCAAAAATATAGTGACTTATAATTGACTTAATTAAATCAGATTCGGTATCTAAATTCATGTATTTTATCAGCTTTAATAAGTCACTTGATATTTCCTCTTCATCATTATCCCCAGCATGAACAAAGTCGCCTCTTAATACATCAGAAATCCATACCCTATTTTTCCTAAAGAGCTTACCATCAGGATAACTATCCTCATCAATCTCTTCAATTATCGTCTTGTCATATAAATTCCTAATAGTTTGTAAATCTTCAACTTTAGGTTTTTCAGAATTAAGGACTGCATTATAACGTTCAACAGCAGACTTAAATCTAACCTTCTTCGAACTATGCATTAAATTTACAGCTGTTTCAATCTCCTGCCTAGTTGACCTAACGCCTTCGATATCGTTGCTACTTTGGATTTCTGTTACTAATTGAGATAAACCAATCCTTTCTCTAGCAAGACCAGGAATCGGATCAACAAGCCTCATAATTTCTTTCGACCTTGCAACAATCGTCTTAATTAGCCATAAATGTTCTGGCAATAATACATAATAAAGAGGATAAGATTTATCTGTAAGTCTTGTTTGCTTTATTCTGGAAAATGCTTTTATGTCAAAGTCTATTAGTACTCTTGAAGGAGACTTCATCCTTCTCAGATACTCTTCTTCTATTATTTCATCATGACTTTTATTAGCTTCCTTATTAGCATAAATGTGTTTATTTAATAAATAATACTTATTATCCATAATTCAACTCCAAAATTATAGGCTTTTTCAATCTTATATAGTTAAATTATATATCAACTTTCAAAAATAGGCAATTTTTAAAAGTTCATTTGCAAGTATTCATTTCAACTTTTAAAATATACCATTTTTTTCAAAATTGATTGTCAAACTTCAAATTCTACTTCAAAATTCGACCTGAAATACACAATCAGATTATCGAATAATCCCCAACATTATAAATCCTACGATATTTATAGCAAGATTTGCCATCAAGTGAACAAACCAAGAAGCTTGCATGCTGGCAAATTTCTCTGTCAAATAGTTGAAAATCAGCCCTCCAACAAATAGCCCTATCATTGCTAGCACAAAAATCCACGGACTAAACCAAGTCCCCATAATCGCTACATGATACAAAGCAAAAAGGCCCGAAGAATAGATATATGCAAATAATCTACTAGCATTTTCCCTTAACTTTCCGAAGACATAGCCCCTAAAAAATAACTCTTCAATAAAGGAGTTAACTAAGCTAATATAAAAAGCCACATAGATAAAATTCTCCTTGGATACGCCCTCTTTTTCAAGCAATTTGCCCCTAATCATATCCAAATCAATAAAATCCTTGAAGATAAAATATCCTATTAAGATAATCACAAAAACTGAAAAGCCAATAATTATAACTGGCTTTAACTTCTTTTTATCCAAACTAACAAAAATCTTTTGATAATCCCCAAGTAATTTCTTACAGCTCATAATCCCCATGGAAAATGCTATTATTTTTATCATCGATTTTATCAAGTAGCCCGGTCTTAAAAAAACTTCTACTAAAAACATAATCAAACAGACAATTATCGAGCTTACAATAATATAAATTTTCCTTGCCTCTATTTCGCTTCCACTAGGCGAAAGTAGATTGATATAAGATTCTTTCAAGCCTTTCTTCAATCCCCATTTATCTTCGTCGACTTTCAGCTTTAATTTGCTAAGCTCCTGTCTGTAAAGTTCCTCATGCCTTCGGATGTTCTCTTGTTTATAGTCATAGTAAGACATAGTATCCTTGACATCTTCCCAATTTAAATAATCTACCTTATTTGATAGCTTCCAATAGTCTATATACTGATGATTTTTATACTTTCTATAGCTTATTAGCTTCCAAAATGCAGATAGAAAGCTTGTTAGTCTTTCAATAAAAGTTTTATTATTTGCCTGCACTTTCATAATCTTTGCCTTTCTATGTAATATTTATTTTATTATAACAAAAAAACAGTCCAATAAATGAGCTGAACCCGTAAATACGGAATAATTTAATAATCTTTTAAGCGGAATGTAATCTGTAATCAACAGGTGACATTCCGTTTAATTTTATCTTATCGATTCAAATACAAGTGTAGCTTGTATTCTGTCACCACCTACCTCGAGTCGTCACTATGGATAAAAAGCTAATTTTTACGTTTTCGCAAACATATCATAGGCTTTTTTAGCATTTTCCTCGTATTTGTAAACATATCATAGCGGTTTTTATACTAGTACGTATTCGGGAATTTATCGAATTATATTTTTATTTTTATATAATATATTTTCATAAAATTTCTGACTCCATATAAATATTTTTAATAATATTATACACAAAATACTATATATAATACTATGTGCCGTCCTCTTTAATTTTATTTTTACTATCACAGATTTGTGTATTAGCAATGTATGTAGCAGAAAGAAATAAAATTTATAAATTAAATAATAAATAATTTTATAAAATATTTAGTAATCAATTTAACATATTTAAACTATTGACTAACACGGCATGTTATGATAATCTTTTATCAAGATATCGATATCATAAACTTATTATTTAGTAACAAAATATGAAAAAATTACTAACTATATTATTGACGCTAATAATTTTAATTATTCCATCAAATATTATAGCAAAATCTGATGCTCTAAGTAACACTGAGATAGTTGTTCAAGAAATACTGAACAACCAAAATATTTCAAGAATGGTTGTGTTGGTTTAATAGCTTATCGGCTGAAGAGCAACAATATATTAACTATAGACCTTTTGAATTAAGTGAATATAACTACGAAAAAAAATACATTGAAAACCCATATAATTACATCAATGAATTTTCTAATATAGATATTAGAACCCATAGCAATGATATTATATTACCAATGGGGAAAATTCATCAAGATTTAGGAAATAAAATTTTACCTGTTGGTGGTTATGAAAAAAATTACAATCCCACATATTGGAATAATAATAGACGTAGAGCAAATTGCTACACCTATGCTTTGAATTACTTGGCGACTACAAATAGAGATTCACACCAACCAGGATATGCTTCTGGTAAAATATATAAATCGCTGTCTGGTACTTCAATAGTAAATGCTGCTAAAAGAGATGTGAAATATCTATCTAATGTTAAGGGATTTAGAACTGCTGGTGAAAAGGAAAAACCTGGATATAGAGAATATAAAGTAGCATTAGTAATTGCACCAGGAAAAGATTATCATTGGTATAGGCAAGATTCAGATGGGTACTGGTCACATAAACCTGGAATCGGAAATGTTACTAGAGGAGATTCACAAGGTAGGTCAATAATTAATCCTAAAACGGCTTATAGAAATTATTCTTATGCAAACTATTCAACTTTTATTGGTTATTATTTTGTAAAATACTAGGAGGACATATATGAAGAAAACAATAATTCTAGTTATGCTTATTGTATTATCATTCAGTACCGTTGCATGTTCAAAAAAACAAATTTCAACAAAAGATGAAGTAGTAAAATTTATTGAAGAAAAAGGCAAGGAAAATGTAGATTGGAAAGATTTCGAGCATTTAGAAAGATTAAAAGATGATGAAGAAGTATTTGATTCAATTGCTAATGTATATAAATTAGATGATGGTTCAAAATTAATTCTGACAGGCAATGGTTATGAGAATAAGCCATTTCATATAAATATTATAGATGGAGAAAAGAAAATAAACTTAAAATAATCATTATTGTTTTACAAATTATTTATCTCCAGATGATGGTGTCATCTGGAATATCGTATTTTTTAGCTAACATTTTTCGACCACCCGATTTTCCTGATAAATATTCTATTACTAATTTTATTTTAAATTCTTTTGTGTATTTTGGCATGAAAAACCCCTCCATCCGTATTCCGGATTTTGGGGTTCACTTCATACCTTCTAGTTTCTTTATTAACATCAGAATTCTTCTAATGATGGGGGCTGTCCAGATCCAAAATACCGAGAAATTACAAAATTATAATTTTTTATATGCTTAGTTTTTGAATCATTAGGAAATTTATTTTTATTTTCCTCCGTAATTATTCCCCAAATAAGCCAATGATTATCATCATTTTTTAAATACGCTATCATAGGACCAGGAAAATTAGAAGTTATTTTACCACTAGATTTTAATATTTTATATCCTATAAGCTTATTTTGTAATATACTACAATTTAATTCTCCCATATTATCAATAAAAAATATAATTGTTTTATTTTTCCCAATATCCTCCGAATAAATTATTTCATTAGCTTCTTCATCAATACTTAAAATATATTTCTCAGGAGTATTTATTTTATGGAGTTTCCATAGAATAAATGCCACAAAAACTATTAATAATATTATAAATATTTTCTTTTTATTTTCCATAACTATTAATATGGTATCCCCGTAACAGTGCAAACTATTGACCATTGTTTTTCTGTATTAGATAATGAAA
>JAEZZN010000042.1 GCA_023418535.1 Bacillota bacterium
AATATTATGTTATAATTCTAAAAGGAGGATTTATGAAATATATTAGACAAATAGCAATCATATTTACAATTACATTCTTAGGTGAAATATTAAAAGAAATACTTCCGATACCATTTCCTATTCCGTCTAGCGTATACGGACTTATTTTAATGTTAATTTCTCTTTTAACTAAGATTATTAAAATTGAAGACATTAAAGAATCTGCCTATTTCTTTATTTCAATTATGCCCATAATGTTCATTCCACCAGCTATAAATATAATCACAATATGGCCGACTATCCAATCTAAATTGCTAGCATATTTTTCAATATGTATTATATCAACATTAATTGTAATGATATCATCAGGAGTATTAACACAAAAAATTTTAGATAATATGGAGAAGAAAAATGTTAATAGATAATATTAGTCAAAATATATTTTTTGGAATAGCTTTAACACTTATAGCATTCAATATAGCTCTTTTGATAAAAGATGTAACAAAATTTGCAATATTTAATCCTCTACTTATATCCATACTTATTACACTAGCAATTATTTTATCATTAGATATTAAAGTAGACTCATATATGAATGGAGCTTCATACATAGGTAATTTACTTACCCCAACTACGGTATGTTTAGCAGTTCCACTTTATGAAAATCTTATAATACTAAAACATTATTGGAAAGGCATTATTATAGGTATTATAATGGGAGTTATTTCATCAGCCCTTACCATTCTTCCTTTAGCTATTTTATTTAGTTTATCTAAACAAGACTATCTTACCCTACTTCCAAAGTCTATCACAGGAGCATTTGGAATGGGAGCTTCTCAGGAATTAGGAGGAATTGTTCCAGTTACCGTTATTATAATAATTATCACTGGAATATTTGGTTCAATGATAAATGATTACATATTTAAAGTGTTTAAAATTACCCATCCTGTTGCTAAAGGAGTTTCACTTGGAGCTTCTTCACACGCTATGGGAACATCTAAAGCTTTTGAAATCGGAGCAACAGAAGGTGCTATAAGCTCTATTTCTTTAATTATAACAGGTATATTGACTGTAATAAGCATATCCTACTTTGCAGGATTATATTAATTCATATAAAAAACGAAGACTATTTATAAGTCTTCGTTTTTGCTTTTATCACTAAGTAATTCTATTTAATTATATTTTATCTTTATATAGTTTGTAAAAAGCATAAGATCCATCTAAGTTATATACATCATATCCTAAACTTTTTAAAAATTCTTCAGCTTGTGCAGATCTTGATGATGAATTACAATAAAGAACATATTTTTCATTTTTATTAAATTCATCAACTCTATTAGATAGTTCACTTAGAGGAATATTCTTTGCATTTAAAATATATCCTCTTTCATACTCATCAACTTCTCTCACATCTATTAGTTTATATCCTTCTTCTACATAATCCTCTACTTTATCAAGTTCTAATCTGTTTGTCTTTTTTGTAATCATGTCATTCACTATTTCTGATAATTTATATATTACAGCATCTAGAGAATTATCATCTGAAAAATATTCGCTTAAATCATATATATTAACTTTATTAATTATAATATCATTTAATAGCTTTATTCCAGATTCAGCATTTCCTTTTAAATCTACTACCTCTTCTATAGTTTGATTATCAACATTAACTAATAGTTTTAGATAAATTTCTTTCGTTTCATCTCTATCTACAAATGGAGCTAAAATATGAATTACCTTTGACATAAAACCCCCTTTAATATTTATATATTACTCTTTAATCCTTCTTTCCAATATTAAGAATATTACACCTAATATAAATAATGCAATAAGACTTAAAACTCCATTTTTAACATCACCTGTCAATTGAGTCATTAACCCTACTAAAAATGGTCCCATAATAGCTGCAAATTTACCAAATATATTGTAAAAACCAAAAAATTCGCTTGAATTTTCTTTAGGAATTATCTTTGCAAAATATGATCTTGATATTGACTGAATACCTCCTTGTGAAGTGCCTACTAAGAAAGCCATAATCCAAAAATGAAGTGCAGAAGTTATAAAATAAGCAAATATTACTATAATTGTATATATACCAACTCCTACATAAATCATTGTCTTTGCACCATACTTTTCAGATAATTTACCATAAATAATTGAAAATGGAAAAGCTACAAATTGAGTAAATAATAAAACTACTAATAATGTAGTTGAAGATAAGCCAAGAGCTGTACCATATGATGTAGCCATTCTTATTATTGTATCTACTCCATCAATATAAAAGAAATAAGCAAGTAAAAAGTAGAAAACTCTTTTGTGTTGTTTTATTTTGATAAAACTTCTCCCAAAATTCTTTATCCCATCAAAGAAATTAATTTTACCACCAATAATTCCATGCTTTTGTTCTACATCTCTATACATTGGAAGAGTATATACAAACCACCAAATTGCAGTTATGACAAATGAAATTCTTGATGCATTGACAACAGATATAGGTATTAGTTCTTTTTGTGCCAATACTACAAATATCATACATATTATAAATGGTATAGTGGAACCGATGTAACCTAAGGCGAATCCAAGAGATGAAACTCTATCCATTCTCTCATCTGAACTAACATCTGTTAAAAAAGAATCATAAAACACATTTCCAAGTGAAAAACCTATGGAAGATAGTATATAAACTATCATAAGTCCCTTCCATAGCCCAAATGGTACTACTGCAAGTAGTCCTGTAGATATAACTCCGATTAATGAAAAACTTACAAATAATTTCTTTTTCATTCCCATATGATCGGCAATTGCACCAAGTATAGGGCTTAAAAAGGCAACAATTAGCGAAGCAAAAGAATTTGTATATCCCCAATAAGTTGTAGCTTGTTCCGCACTACCTCCAGCTCCAACTACCATACCACTAAAATATATAGGAAGTATAGCTGATAATACCGTCATTGAGTAAGCTGAGTTTGCCCAATCATAAAGCATCCAACTAATCTCTTCTTTAGAATATTTTTTAAGTAATTTACGCATATTAGTCTCCATTTAATATTTCTTTTAAAACTCTACCATCAGTATTTCTTAATTCTAGTCCCAATATTTTTGCAAATGTAGGCCCTTCGTCAACAAGACACATATCTTCTATCTCTATATTCTTCTTAATACCTCTTCCCTTTGCCATAAACACAGTCTCATAATCTATCTTAGTATTTGGATTATAACCATGATTATTAGTATGATATGAAATGTCCAATCCTTCTAACTCATTAATTGACATCAAAGCTTTAGGAGCAATTGCATTTTCAAACAAGTAGTATACATTTGCTTCAAGCATCATCATACAATTTGGATCCGCACCTAATTCTTTCGCTTCTTTAGAAGTAAATATATTTTCTATTGCTTCATACCCTATATTTTCTTCAATTAAATTTTTTATAATCTTAAATTTTGACTTATCCTTGCTGTATATATAACAAGAACCTCCAGATTCTTTTGCTAATACAGTCCAATCTATAATAGTTACTTTATCATCAGTTTTAATATATCCATTTTCCTTAAATAAAGTATTTAGGAATATGATATTTGAAGCATCTTTACATGAATGATCTCCTAGTACTATTAAAGTAGTATTATCCCATCCATCATATTTTTCAATATGATCAATTATATCTCCAAGTCTTTCATCATGATGGTCTAATGCCTTGAAGGCCTCATCTGAATAAAATCCAAAATCATGTCTTTGTGTATCAAGTTCTATATAATGAACCATTGAAATATCAGGACTATATGTTTTAGCCGCATACATTAAATTGGCATGGGTAAAATTATCTAAATTAGGCTGCTTTAATCCATCCATTAAATGTTTATTCTTTAAAAATAAATCTATTTGAAAAGCTATACTTCCATTCAACATATTAAGAATAATTTGATTTTGCCATGGTCTATTTGGAAATATTTCTGGCAAATTATATTTAATATTGGCTCCTGCTGTAACAGGCCATAATAGACACATTACATCATATCCATTTTTGGTGGCTAGTTGTTGAAAAGTTTCACTTTTAATATATTTTTCTTGCCAAAACCAATCTGGACTTTTTCTTTCAGGTTGAATTTTTGTATTATTAACTATTCCATGCTTATTAGGAAAATTACCAGTAGATATGGATGTATGAGCAGGATATGTTATAGAAGGATAAATGCTTTTTACATTGAATGAAAAACTAGCGTCTTTAAGTAATTTATTAAAATTTCTTTTATTTTTTAAATACTTCATATCAACTTTTGATAATCCATCAAAAGATATAATATACATTTTAGGTTTCAAAATAAATCCTCCTCGAATATTATTTATACCTATATAATAACATTAAATATCAATTTCTTATTTAAATAATAGTTAAATTTAATATAGTAAATTATTTAAATTAAAAAAAATCGTTCTAGATTATTAAGGTACCCCAAAAAGTTGGACCTAAAAACCAACTTTTTGGGGTCAGTTCATATATCTAAAACGATTTTTCATATTTTATATATCTAAACCTGATTCATGAACATAATTACCATCGGATAATTTTATCCAACCATCATTCAAATACCCTTCAATATATTCACCAACATACTTGATTGCCACTATAATTGAATTTGTATTTGCTTCTTTCCTAACATTCATTGTCTGAGTTAATTTTCCAGATACTTTTGTACCTTGTGGAACAGAGTTATTTGCTAAACCTGATTCATGAACATAATTACCATCGGATAATTTTATCCAACCATCATTCAAATACCCTTCAATATATTCACCAACATACTTGATTGCCACTATACTTGAATTTGTATTTGCTTCTTTCCTAACATTCATTGTCTGAGTTAACTTTCCAGATACTTTTGTACCTTGTGGAACAAAATTATTTGCTAAACCTGATTCATGAATATAATTACCATCATATAATTTTATCCAACCATTATTCAAATACCCTTCAATATATTCTCCACCATACTTGGTTCCCACAATACTAGAATTTGTACTAGGTTCTTTTCTAATATTCATGGTTTTGTTCAAGTTACCAGATACTTTCGTTCCTTTTGGAACAGAATCTGTATCTAATAAGGAAATATTGGATATACCTGAATCATGAATATAATTACCATCAGATAATTTTACCCATCCATCAATTCGATACCCTTCTATATAGTCACCTGAATATTTTTGTCCTACTACACTGGAGTTTGTGCTTGGAGCTTTTCTAATATTCATAGTTCTGTTTATAGTACCAGATACTTTTTTCCCATGTTGGTTTGAATTAGCAGAAATAAAACCTTTATTTTCTACAAAATTGCCATTTTCCAACAGTATCCATTCTCCTAAATCTTTACCTTTTACATAACTTCCTTTTTCTAGAGTATGAATAGTTTTATTTCCTGGATGTCCTGAAACTTTTGCATTTTCAGATATATTACCAGAAATATTTTGTAAGCCATCTAATAATTTTCCACTATATACATATTTTCCATCAGAAAGTTTTATAAAGTCTCCTATCTTATATCCTTCAACATATGAACCTGCTTTTAATAAACCAATTACTTTTGAGTTTAGATTACCACCAGCTCTTAAATTGTAAGATTTAGTTGTGTAACCGGATACTTTCTCTCCTATCTCAAGGCCTACATTTTCAATAAATTTTCCATTTTTTAAAAGAATGTAATTTCCTATAGAATATCCTTCAATATATTGACCTTGTTTATATTTATCAATAACTTTTTGATAAGGATGATTTGAAACATTTGCATCTGATTTTAGATATCCTGAAACCTTCTTTAATTCTTTTAATAATGGTGCATTATATACATATTTTCCATTAGAAAGTTTTATAAAGTTTCCTATTTTATGTCCTTCTATATATGTTCCAGCTTTTAACAATCCAACTACTTTAGAGTTTAGGCTAGCACCATCTCTTAAATTATAAGATCTAGTTATGTAACCGGATACTTTTGGTCCCAATTCATCAAATCTAGTTAAATTGTAAGTTTCAATTAAACTATTTAGACTGTTAGCATAAGCTGGAGATGTTGCATATCTACCAGTTAAATAATTAGTTGCCTCTCTATAATTTGCTGTACGAGATTTTCTAACACCTAAATAGAAATTATAGTTCCATGAAGATTTATCATCGTCGCCTGTTAAAACATATACGTAATCTTTAAGTGATTCTAAATAAGATGGATATTTTCTAAAATTAGCTAATACGTTATATCTATTTCCACTACTTGTATATTCAAAAGTTTTAATTAAAATAGAATCTGAATTATAAGATCCTTTTACTCCAAACAAGTTATGGAATGGTTTATTTGCTAATAATGAATTTCCCCATCCTGACTCTAAAATGGCTTGAGCCATCATAACTGAAGCGTATAAATCATTTTCTGCTGCTAGTCTCTGAGCTAATGGTCCTATTTCATTAATAAATTCAGATGTAGTATAATCATTTGCAGTTCTATATGATCCACTATTTAATGCTGGATTAATCCAATATCCAGTATTACTTTTAGTTTTAGAAATTTCAATCATATTATTGGATGCGCTTAGTACATAATATATACCACTAGACAAAGTAGTTACTGGTGACTTGCTATTATACGCATCGCTTGCGCTCCTATATGCTTTCATATCAGAATAAACAACAAAAGATGAGTATCTATTAATTGTAGATTCTATGGTAAGAATTGGAACATCTGGTGTAATTACAATTGAACCATCTTTGAAATCATTCGGATTTATCCAAGCTCCTGGTTGACTAGATGAATAAGAAATATTTATCATACCATCGTATCTAGTAAAGACATAGTAATCACCTGCAGACCAAGTTCCTTTAGAATTAGTTCTATTTTTTGCATCTGCAGCAGTATAATAAATTGTAACAGATTTTGGAATATTAATTTTGTCAGAAGCAAATATGATTGATGTATTAATAATAAATATAAATGCTAATGATAAAAGCAATATTTTCTTTAAAATTTTCGACTTCATGTTATCCTCACTTCCATTATCATAATATATATATTATCAAATAAGGAATTTCTTTTCAATAAATAGTTATATTTTTGTAATCTTTTTTATACTTTTTCTTAACCTTTGTTATATTCAAATTAATTTAAAATAGTTTATAAAAAAAAATATAATTTACTATTATACTTATTTGTTTAAATTAAAAAGAGTATTGATCTTTAATCAACACTCTAAATATTTATCTTAAATTAATCCAAATCTAATTCATCTAGTAAAGCACCTAAATTTGAACCAAATGAATCTTGTGGTTCTTCATTTTCTAATTTAGTATTTTCTTTACGTTCTCTCTTTGGTCTATTTTCTTTAATTTGTTTATTTTCTCTAACTGTTTCCTTAGGTTCCATTAAAGCTCTCTTACTTAATGAAATTCTTTGATTTTCTTCATCAATTTCAAGAATTTTAACTTCTAAATTGTCACCAATATTTAATACATCAGATGGTTTTTCAACATGTTCGTTTGAAATTTGAGAAACGTGAACTAATCCTTCAACACCTTCTTCTAATTTTAAGAATGCACCAAAATCTAATAAGTTTACAACTTCTCCATTAACTACATCTCCCACTTTGTGTTTTGCTAAGAAAACATCAAATGGTTTTTCTTGTAGATGTTTCAATCCTAAAGATACTCTGTTCTTTTCTCTATTAGCTTTAAGGATTTTAACTTCAACTTCTTGACCTATTTCTAAAGCGTCTTGAGTTTTTTCAATTCTATCCCATGAAATATCTGAAATATGAATTAAACCATCTACTCCACCTAAGTCTACAAATGCACCAAAGTCAACCATACGTACAACTTTACCAGTAACTATTGAATCTGGAATCAATGTTTCCCATATTTTATCAAGTTTTTCTTCTTGTAATACACGACTAGATAATACAACTCTCTTTTTCTTTTCATCAATACTTAATATACGAGCTTCTAAATCTTGTCCCTCAAATTGCTTAAAGTTTTTAACGAAATAAGTAGTAATTTGAGATGCTGGGATAAATCCATTGATGCCCATTACTTTTACTACAAGTCCACCAGCATTAGATCCTTTTACAGAAGCTGTAACAACTTCATTGTTTTCAAAAGCTTCTAATAATTTTTTCCAATTTTTTAATCCTTCTACTCTGCTTGTTGATAAAGAAACATTTCCTTCTCCGTCATCTAATTTGATAACATATACATCTATTTCTTCACCTACTTTAAAAGCTTCAATAGGATTAGCTGCCTCTTCATCAGACATCTCTTCTTTTTTTATAATCCCATCTGCACGATATTTGATGTCAACAAAAACTTCATCGTCTTTGACATTCATTACTGTACCCTTAACTATATCTTTAGGGTAAATTTTTACCATGCTTTCTTCTACTTGTTCCATAAATTCTTCGTTACTTATATTGTCCATTAACCGACTTCCTCCTAAATCATACCAAATACGATATTATCGTACTTTATGATATTGTATATTAAATTTAATAATTTTGCAAAAAAAATTTAGATTAAATACGATTTTTTTATTTATTTATTAAAATTTTAGTTTTTTAGCATTTAAAAGTTAAAGTTTATTAACATATTCAACGTTTATAGATCTTTGTATATAGAATTATAAACATCATCAACTATGCTTTCATACTTTTCTTTTCGATTTAATTCATCATAATCTTTTATTTTAATTCTTTCATGATATATTACTTCTATTCTACTAAATGGAATATATCTACCTTTAATAGTTATGGGTAAAATATCTGCTTTAGATTTTGAAGCAATTAGTGCTATTCCATCATTAAATCTTTCTCTAGATCTTAATTCTTTATTTTTTATTCTTGCACCTTCTGGAAATATTCCAATTACATTATTATTTTTGAGAACTTGCAAAGACTTTCTTACTGCATCAATATCATTACCCTGCCTATCAACTGGAATTACATGAACTGAACTAAAAAATTTAGCAAGTAATTTATATTTGAAAAGCTCTACTTTTCCCAGCATATGAATAATTCTGTCATATGAAACCATAAGTAATAAAGGATCCCAGTTTGAAATATGATTAGCACATATTATTAGTGGTTCTCCTTCTACTGATTCTGGTTTATTAACTTCTTTGTACCAAAAAATAGACTTCATAAAAATTTTCATTATAGGTAATAAAATTTTATATAACATTTGCTTCCTCCAAATAATTTATCATTAATTTTACAACCTCTTCTATATTTAAATTTGTAGAATCAATAAGTATAGCATCATCAGCTTTTATTAATGGAGTTATTTTTCTATTGGAATCAAACTCATCTCTTCTGATAATGTCTTCTAATACTGATTCAAAGCTTGAATTTGGATTATCACTTTGTTCGAGTCTTCTACGTGCACGTTCTTCAGCTTTTGCAGTCAAGAAAAACTTCATATCTGCATCTTTTAATACATGTGATCCAATATCTCTTCCATCCAAAATTATATTAGAATTTTTAGCAATATTTCTTTGCATTTCAACAAGATTTTCTCTTATTTCTTTATATGAAGATACAAGAGAAACATTTTTTGTTACATCTTTTTCTCTAATTATTTCCGATACATCTTCCCCATCTAGATAAAATTTATTATCTACAATTTCGATATCTATATTTTTAACATTATCATTAATTACTTTTTCATCATGAATGTCTAAATTATTTTTTAAATAATAATAGGTGTATGTTCTATACATAGCACCAGTATCTAAATAATTGAAATTAATTTTTTCAGCAAGCTTTTTTGCGATAGTACTTTTTCCTGCACCAGATGGACCATCTATAGCTATTGATTTGTACATAAAAACTCCTATAAATTTCTTAAGTATTTCACTTCCTTATTAGATAAAAATCTATAACTTCCGATTGGCAAATCTCCTAGCTTTATATCTCCTATTGAAACACGATTTAAATCAATAACTTCATAATTTAAAGCTTCAAACATTCGACGAATCTGCCTATTTTTTCCTTCATTAATTTCTATTTGTAAAATATTTTCTCGTAATATTTTAATTTTTGAAGGATTAGTAATATAATCTCCTATATCAATTCCAGACTCGATTTTATATTTATCTCGATGTAAAAAAGATTTATCTAATTTTACTATGTATTTCTTAAAAATTTCATTTCTAGGATGAATCACATTATTATAAATGTCGCCATCATTCGTAATTAAAATCAGACCCCTACTGTCTTTATCAAGTCTTCCTATTGAAAATAATTTAGTATCTATATCTATAAGGTCAAAAATAACTTTATCATCAAATTTTTTACTATTTGTACAAGCATAACCTATCGGTTTATTTAGCATTATATAATATTTATCTTCTATCAGCTTAATAATTTTACCTTCATATTTTACTATATCACCTTCTTGAACAATATAACCTAAAGATGTCATTACTTTATCATTTACAGAAATTTTACCTTGTTCAATCAGTGTATCAGCTTTTCTTCTTGAAGCGATTCCACATTTTGCAATATATTTATTAATTCTCATCATCTTCATCCAATATTTGAGTTAATTTATCAATTTCTTCAATTTCTGGAAGTTCTTCTAAATTTTTTAAATCAAATAATCTTAGAAATTCAATTGTAGTTCCGTATTGAATTGGCTTTCCAATCGCATCAGATCTACCAACTTCTTCTATCAATCCTTTTGACATTAAAGTGTCTATAGATGAATAAGATTTTACTCCTCGTATATTATCAATTTCTACTCTTGTAATGGGCTGATTGTATGCCACTAATGCGAGCACTTCCATAGAAGAGTTAGAGATTCTTCTATTAGAATTTTTTACTAACTTTTTAAGATATTTATCATGTTCTTTTCTAGTAGATAGTTGAAAATAATCATTATGTTCATTAATAATAATTCCACGTCTATAATGATCCATTTCATCTTGCATTTCTTTTATTATTTCTCTAGTAGTTCTTTTATCTTGTTCAATTATAGACATTAATTCATCTATATGTATAGGCTCAGACCACACGAATAAAATAGATTCTACTATAGATTTAATTTCTCTTCTATCCATTGTCTACCCCTTCACTTTTTTCTTTTAATTTTATAGATATTTCTAATGAATCTACATCTTGAATTATTGATAAATTATTTGTCTTTGAAAGCTCTAATATAGATAAAAATATTATTATCGCTTCAGATTTATTTTCAACCTTTTTTAACATATGAGAGATGCTAATCATTTTTTCTTCAATTAACTGTAACTTTATATCTAATGTGTATTTTTCTAATGAATATTCTTCAATATTTAATATTTTTTCTACTTGAAATTCATCTTCAGATAAAAACTGAGAAATTAGTTCTTCTAGAACAATTTTTAATCTTTGTACATCATATATAATTTCATTATTTTCATCTTTATAAATTGATAAATCTTCTTGAAGTTTTACATGTTTTTTTAGACCTTCTTCTTCAAGACTTCTTAATTTAGGTATAATTGATTTAATTCTTTTATACTCTTGAAGTCTTTGTCTAAGCTCATCTTCACTAATAAAATCTTCTTCATCTTCATCATTTTCTAAAGTATCTTTTATCAAAGATTTAGTCTTAATATAAAGTAATTGAGTGGCTATTAGTATAAAATCAGCCACTTCATCCGTAGGAATATTTATATTTTGAATTGATTGCAAATAGTCATTTGTAATTTCAGAAATATTTACTTCATATATATCATATTTAGATTTTTTAATTAATTCTAAGAGTAAATCAAATGGCCCATAGAATTCACCAGTAGTCACATTAACCATATAAAATCCTTATTACTAATTTAATATAAAAATTTGCTATACTATTTAACAATGGACTCATAACTTTACTAATAATTCCTGTCGATATTAATAGAATAAGTATAATTGATCCATATCTTTCATATTTATAAATCTTATATTGCCATTTTAATGGTAAAAATGATGCTATAATTTTAGAACCATCTAGTGGTGGAATTGGTAATATATTGAATACAGCAAATACCAATCCATAAATAAATATATTTTCAAATAAAATATACAGTATTCCTTCTAAATTAAAAATATGTATAATAAACAAAGATACTAATGCAGTCAGTAAATTTATCAGTATACCAGCAATAGATACACAGAACATACCCCATTTATGATTTTTAAAATTATTTGAATTTATAGGAACAGGCTTTGCCCATCCAAATTTAAATATAAACAATGATAATGTACCTATTAAATCTAAATGTGCAAGAGGATTTAATGTTAATCTTCCTCTATCTTTTGCTGTGGTATCTCCAAACTTATACGCAACAAATCCATGGGCAAACTCATGTGTAACTAATACAAATAAAATCGCTATAAATTGCATTATAATTGTAGTTATATCCTTAGAAGGCATTATATACCTAACTTTCTAGCCGCATATAAAATACCAATAATCGATTTAGCATCTGTTATTTCAAAACTATCAATCATGTCTAATGCATCTTGTATGTTCACTAATTCAACTTCAACATACTCATCATCATCAAGCTTTAATTTATTTTCTTCTAATTCTGTAGCTAAAAATATCGAAATTATTTCGTCAGTAAAACCAGGAGAAGCATAAGCTTCAGTTACTAATTCTAATTTGTTTGGTTTTTGACCAATTTCTTCTTGAGCTTCTCTAATAGCAGCTTCTTGAATTGATTCATTTGGCTCTACAATTCCCGCAGGAATTTCGTAAATTACCTTATTCAATGGTTTTCTGAATTGTTTTACTAAGTATAGTTTATTTTCATCATTAATTGCTACTATAGCAACCCCTCTACCATGTACGACAATTTCTCTTTTAGCATAGGATCTATTGGGTAATTCTACAGTATCCACTTTAACTTTTATTATCTTTCCCTCATAAATTTTTTCCGATTTAATCGTTTCTTCATAATGAAAATTATCACTCATAAATCCTCCTTTAACAGTTCTTCAGCTGAAATTAAACTTTTTTCAGTTATATCAGAACCCGAAATTAATCGAGCTATCTCTTTAATAGTATTGTCATAATTTAATTTTTCTATACTACTTTGTGTAAAACCATCTATTTCTTTCTTTGATAATAGATAATTCGTATTTGCTTTACTTGCAATTTGTGCTAGATGAGATATTACTATCAATTGAACAGAATTTGATATTTTCTTTAATTTATTTCCTACAATATCTGCAGTTTTACCACTAATACCTGAATCTATCTCATCAAAAATAATAGTATCGATATCTTCTTTTTCAATAAATGCCGCCTTCATAGCAAGCATAAATCTTGAAATTTCACCTCCAGAAGATACTTCACTTAAACTTTTCAATTCTTGACCTTTATTTGTTGATATTAGGAAATCTATCTCATCAAATCCTTCCTTAGTAATTTTATCATTAATTTTTATATCTATTTTGAAATCAATATATTGCATATTCATTTCATTTAATTCATTTATTATTTTTGTTTGTAAATATTTTATGATATCTTTTCTTATTTCATTTAATTTCTTTGAAATATCTATATTTTTTCTTTTAATATCATCTATCTCTTTTTTAATTTCTTCCCTTCTGGCATGTATATTTGAAACTATCTTATATCTTTTTTTATTTTTTTCCAGAAAATCTAAGATTTCTTCACTATTTCTACCATATTTTAATTTCAAAACTTGAAAAGAAGAAAATAAATCTTCAATAATTTGAATTCTTTCCTCATCAATATCTAAACTATAAGAGTATCTTTCAATTTGTTCAGATAAATCTTTTATCAATTCCTTAATATTCAGAGCGTCACTAACTAAGTTTTTTAAATCTTCATCTAAATTTTCTAAATCTACTAAATTATCATACAATATCTGTGACATCTCCTTAAAAGAAGGAATTCTCGAAGATTCTGATAAAAAGTTTATAATAGAATTTGTTCCACTAATCAATTCACTTTGATTAGATAATTTTTTATATTCTTTATTTAATGAATCTTCATCATAACTATCAAAATCAAAATTTTCAATTTCATTAATTTGATATATTAATAAATCTTTTTCTCTTTCAATCTCATCATCTGACATATTCAAATCGTGATTTTCTCTATTTAATAATTGTAATCTTTTAAGATTATTGCTTAGTCTTAACTTATATTCATCAGTCTTTTCATTAAATTTATCTATCAATGATATATAGTTACTTTTATTTAATACCACCAAGTTTGAATGTTGACCATGAATATCAAATAAAAGTGAAGAAATCTCACCCAAAAATTTAATATTACATGCCCTATTATTTATTTTAGTTATCGAATTATTTTCAGTAAATGTACGTGACAAAACGATATTTGAATCTATATCGATATCATTTTCTTCAAGGATTTTATTTATTGTTTTATTGGAAGAAAAAACAGCTTCAATAATTGTTTTATCTCCAAATACTCCGATATAATCTTTATTAAATCTGTCTCCTTTAAGTATAGATAGAGCTTTTAGCAATAAAGATTTACCTGAGCCTGTTTCTCCAGATAAAATATTTAATCCTTTTTCAAAATCAATATTAATTTCTTTAATAATCGCGAAATTCTTCACATACAAATTAACTAACATTAAACAATCATATCCTTTAATTCATTTAATACTTTGTTTACATCATAATCTTTCTTAACATCAATATAGATTGTATCATGACCACTTAGAATAGCTGCTATACCTTCAATTTTCTTAATATTAATAGCTTGTGCAGTTACTGTAGCTGCATATGAAATTGTATTTACATATATACGATTTTCATTAGTTTCAAAAGATAAAACTGCTGACTTAAAGATTTTTCTTAATCTTTCATTAAGGGTATCTCTCATAGCATCTATTACTGTATATTTATATACACCTTCATCTGTCTGAACTTTGGTTATTCTAAGTTCTTTTATATCTCGTGAAATTGTAGCTTGTGTAGCTCTTACCCCATGTTGTAAAAGTAATTCTGTAAGTTCTTCTTGTGTTTCAACAACTTGATCTTCTATTAATGATAAAATAATTCTTTGTCTATCATACTTTTTCATAAATTTATAATCCTCTCTTTATAACTCTCGATTTCTCAAATAATTAATCAGCTTTATAAGAAATTCATTATTATCATATTTCTTTAATATTTCAATTGCTTTATCAGTGAAGTCAATCATATCACTATATGTTCTTTTTTCATCTAAAAAACTAGCATATGTTACTTTATTGATTTCTCTATCTTGGTCTAAATCAAGTATATCATCTTGTAATTGAAATGCCATACCTATATAGTATCCAAGTTTTTCCATTTCTTGTATAATCTCTGAACTTTTGTGAGTTAAATATGCAGGAACAGTTGTAGCACACATAAAAAGTCTACAAGTTTTATTCTTGTACATTTCTTTAATTTTATCCAAACTATTTAAATCACTTTGAACATCTAATATCTGTCCATTGATCATACCATCTTTTCCTGAAGCATTTGAAATATATTTAGCTGCTTTTATATAGTCAGTATCATTATTTTCTAATATAGTCTCAAATAACAATTCGTATGCGTAGTTTAACAACGCATCTCCAGCCAAAATTCCTTTATCCTCACCATATTTATAATGAACTGACTTTCTTCCTCTCCTATAAATATCATCATCCATAGCGGGTAAATCATCATGCACTAAAGAATAATTGTGAATGAATTCTAGTGCTAAAGCGTAATCGTTTACTATTTCGCTTTTTCCACCAAATATTTTGAATGTTTCCAACATTATTATTGGCCTTATTCTTTTCCCTTCTTCTATGGAGTAGTTAAGTATATCATTAAAGTTATTCCGTGGAAAGTAGTTTTTTATTAATAAGTCTATTTCTTTTTTTCTTTTTACATATTCACTAAACATATTTACTGCCTTATATTAATAATTTTTTGTTTCGCATCCTCTATTTTTTCATTTAATTTTTTATAAATTTCATTACTCTCTTCATAAATCTGTATAGATTCTTCTAAATTTAATTCTTTACTCTCTAATCTATCAGCAATAGATTTGTATTCTTCTAAAAGTTTTTCAAAATTTTCACTCATCGATTTTCTCCTCAACTAAAATTTTATACATAGTATTTTTGTTTTTAATATAATAATTTTGATTTATTTGTAATTCATCAAAACTAATGCGTCTTTTATCTATATCTAATAAATCTATATAATTTTCTTCCATTATTCTTTTCATACTATCTTGTAATCTTTGATATGTGAAATTAACTTGTTCTTGTATAGAATTAATATTTTCATTGATAATATAATCTATATTATTTTTAAGAATAAATACATCCTTACTATATCCTTCTATACGATACTCTGGTGTATTGGATTTAATATTTAACTTTATACTATTAATTATATTTTCAGATTCATACACTTTACTCTTGATAAAATATTCTATATTTTTATTTATATTTATTACATTTTTTATTGAATGAACATAATTAGTAGTGATATATTCCGATGCCTTTGTAGGTGTAGAAAGATACATGTCTGAAACTAAATCAGAAATACTTAAATCTATTTCATGTCCTATAGCAGATATTACAGGAGTATTCATTTTAAACAATTTATCAGCTATAGATTCACTATTAAAAACTGATAAATCATCCTTTGAACCCCCACCTCTTGTTAAAACAATTAAATCTAAATTCTCATTATCAAGATATTCTAAAGCTTGTACAATCTCTTGTGCAGCATATTCTCCTTGAACTAAAGTGTGAAATAAATATATTTCACAATTATATTTATTATCATTTAAAACTTTTAAAAAGTCATAATACGCAGCTGAGTTATATCCTGTAACCAATCCTATTTTATGCGGGAATTTTGGTATAGTTTTTTTTCTATCTAAATCAAAATATCCTTTATCAATTAGTTTCTTTTTTAATTTATTTAATTCTACTAATTGACTTCCTTCACCAACGAGCTTAGTTTCATCAACTTTTATTTGATATCTACTATCTCTTAAAAATAAATTTATAGATCCTTTAACTACAACTTCATCTCCTTCTTCAAAAGGAAAATCTGAGTCAAAATATACACATGATATAGACTCATTATCTTCAGTCAATGAGAAATAGGTAAATTTCTTTTTACTTAAACTTGTAATTTCTCCTACTACATATAAGTCTCTTAAAAAAGGATCTGTTGTAATTTCTCTTTTTAAATATTGACCTAATTGCTTAACTGTAATAGCTTTTGTCATTTCATATCCTTAGCAACAGAAGAAAGTATTCCGTTTATCAATTTATGGGAATTTCCTATAGAAAATAATTTTATATTTTCTACAGCTTCATTTATTGATACACTAACAGGAACTGTTTTTTGAATATAAAATTCATTTATTGAAACTCTTAATACTGCACGCTCAATAGCTGGTAAATCCTGTGTTTTTCTTCCTCTTAATTTTGAATCTATAATCTCATCTATTTTTTCTTTATTATTTAGTATTGATTCAATCGAATTATATACAAACTCAGATAATTTAATATTATGCTTAGCAATTACATCTTCAATCATAGAGTAATCAAATTCATTAAAATCATTTTGAAATATTAACTTTGTTATCCATTTTCTTTCATCAGCTCTATTCATTTTATACTCTTGATAAATATTCACCAGTTCTTGTATCAATTTTCAATACATTACCTATTTCAATAAATAAAGGAACATTTAAAGTATAACCTGTTTCTACAGTTGCTGGTTTACTAGCTCCTTGTGCTGTATCACCTCTAAATCCAGGTTCTGTATCAGTAACTTCAAGTTCTACAAAATTTGGTGCTTCAACAGAAAATGGTCTATTACTATAGAATTTTATAATTGCCATTTCATTTTCTTTTACAAATTGTGAAGCTTCTTCAAATAATTCTTGTTCTATTGGTAATTGTTCATAAGTTTCCATATCCATAAAATAATTTAATGAGCCATCATTGTATAAATATTGCATTTCTTTTGTTTCAACAATGATTTGTTTAAATTTATCATTTGGATTAATAGTAACTTCTTTTGATGAACCATTTAATACATTTCTAATTTTAGTACGTATAAACGCTGGTCCTTTACCTGGTTTAACATGTTGGAAATCTATCACTTCATATAAATCTCCATAATATTCAAAAGTAATTCCTTTTCTTAATTCATTTGCTCCTATCATAAAATCCTCCATAAAAATATTATCGAGTTCATTATATCATAATCATGTATTCGGATAAATATCATAAATGTAAATAAATTTTATTTTTGATAATTTATCGCCTCATATATATGTTGAACTTCTATATCTTTGCAATTTTCAACGTCTGCTATTGTTCTAGCTACTTTAACAATATTGTCATATGACCTTTTAGATAATTTGTATTTATTCATAAATACGTTTAATATATTTTTTATTTCATTTGTAAGTGAAAGTTTTTTAGTTAAAATATTTGTGTTTATATTTGCATTTCTAATTTCTCTAGATAAATATCTTTGAAACTGCTTATTATATGAATTTTTAATACTATTTCTAATATCATTTATATTATAGCTATGTTTAGAATACCCATATTTTGGTGAATTAACATAAATTTTCATTTGGAATCTATCCATCAAAGATTCATCGATTTTTTTATTAAATCTGCTAATTTCTCCAGCCGTACATGTACATTTATCATTCGTTTCATATTTTCCACATGGACAAGGATTCATTATAGCTATAATTGTTGAGTTTACTGGATAATCATAATATTTATTTAAATTTTCATCATAAAATTGATAATTATCCATTTGTAATTTTAGTAAATCTAATATTTTTTTTGAAAAAAGATTAATCTCATCAAATACTAATACCCCAAAATTTGAAAGTGAGATTTTCCCCAAATTTTTATCATTCCCAAATATTTCATTTGCGGATGAATTTAAAGAAGCAAAATAAATCTCAGGAATAAAATTAAATTGATTGTTTAAATCAAATCTTCTTCGTATATCATTCAAAATTAAAGCTTCATTTATATTCATTATTGGTAAAATAGATTCTAATGCTTTTATAGAAAATGATTTACCACTACCTATTGGACCTTTAATAAGCAAGCTATGATTTCCGGAAATCGCAATAATTAAAGCTCTAATTAATGATTCTTGAGATATAATATCATTGATTGTAGTTTCATATTTTTGAATTGGATATGTATATTCTACTTTTTCTTTTTTATACTTACCATTAAAAAAATTAATTGCATCTTTAAAATTAGTAACCATAGTAATATTTAAATCAGTAAAAAGAGAAATATAATCATATTCCCCTTTAGCTATTAATATATTTTTAATATTATTTTGTATACAAGCATTTATAAGTCTAGATGGATTATTTAATGGAACTAAAGTTCCATCTATATTTAATTCTCCCAATATAACAAAATCTTCATTAAAATTTACAAGTCCATGAGCTTTTAATATAGAAATTGCAATTGGTAAATCAAAATGTGTACCATCTTTTTTTATATTTGCAGGACTAATATTTGTTATTACATTTCCATAAGGAAATTTCAATCCAACACTTTTAAACGCTTGTTTAATTCTAGTATTTGATTCTCTAATCGTTCTTGAAATCATTCCAGTAATAGTAAATTTTACCATACCTTTACTAATTTTTGTATTTATCTCAACAATTGAATCTTCCTTATTTTCTAGGTTAACTGATTTGATTCTTCCTTCCATTTTTCCCCCTTAAATATTAAATCATAATATTTTTTAAATTCAGGGTATGGATCAATTTCGAACTTCATAAATTCACCTGTTATTGGGTGATGAAATTCTAGATAGAATGCTTGTAATAATTGTCTTTGTACATTAAATTTACTTTTTGAAGTATTATAATCTTTATCACCTAGAATAGGATGACTTATTGAACTTAAATGCACTCTTATTTGATGAGTTCTTCCAGTGTGTAAATTTAACTCGATATATGAAAATCCTTCATTATATTCTTTAAGCTCATAAGTAGTTAAAGAATATTTTCCTGTATCTGATAGCATCATTAATTTTCTATTTCTAGTAGATCTTGAAATATAGCCTTCAATAGTTCCTTCTGTTTCAGGCATTTTACCAAGAACTATTGCTCTATATTTTTTTATGATTTCTCTATTTTTAAACATATCTTTTAATTTAAGCATAGAATTTTCATTTAAGGCTATAATCATAAGACCACTAGTATCTTTATCAAGTCTATGAACTATTCCTATTCTATCATGACCATATAAAGATGGAAGATTAGAATATCTACTCAGTAAGAAATTTACTACTGTATTTGTTCTAATTTGATTAGTAGGATGAGATATAATATCAAAAGGTTTATTTATTATAGCGATATCTTCATCCTCATATATCACTTCTATATCTAAGTTTTCAGCTTCTAATTCTTTTAACTCTAAATATTTAAGATTTATTTCAATTAAATCATCTTCAGAAACAATAAATGATGGTTTAATTGATTTACCATTAACTAAAATAGCTTTATCTTTAATCATTTTAGATAATTTGGATCTTGAAATATCTTCATAGTATTCAGATAAATATTGATCAATTCTTATGCTTTCAGTATCATCTACTATAATTTTTTCTAAGTTCTCCAATCTATTTCCTCACTTCCAATATTTTTTAAAATCTTATTTGTTTCAGAAAAAATATTTGAATCTCTAAATCCTCTATATACTGAAAAAGGTGATGGATGACTTGTTTTAATTATATAATTACCATCTTCTATTACACTTTCTTTGCTTTGAGCATATTTACCCCATAATAGAAATACGATATTTTTTCTCTTTGAAATACGGTTTATAACAATATCTGTGAATTCTTCCCAGTATGTATTCGCAAAAGATCCAGGTTTAGACTTTTTTACAGTTAATACTGAGTTTAGTAAAAAGACACCTTGATTCGCCCAAGATGAAAGATCTCCATTCGTATTCACAATACCAAAATCATTGTTTATTTCCTTAAATATATTTCTTAATGATGGTGGTAATGTTTGACCTGATTCAACTGAAAATGCAAGACCATTAGCTTGATTTTCTCCATGATATGGATCTTGTCCAAGTATTACTACTTTAACATCATCATAATCAGTTAATTTAAAAGCCTTAAATATATCTTCAAAACTTGGAAATATAGTCTCTTTTTTATATTCTTCTTTAATTGAATTAAAAAAAATATTGAATTTTTCTGAATTAATTATATCGCTTAAAACGATATCCCAATTATTGTTTAACATTTTTTCCATCAATAAATAATAAATATATAATTAAGCATATAGCTGAACAAGTAACGTATATATCTGCAAAATTAAAAACAGGAAAATTATATAGTCCCCCAAGTGGCGAATATATGAAATCAACCACATATCCAAGGCGAATTCTATCTATTAAATTTCCAATAGCCCCTGCCATTATCATAACAAGACTAAACTTTAAAAAAATGCCAATATTATTACTTTCCTTTAACATATACCACATAATTCCGAAAACTATTATTATAGTCAATATTGTAAATAAAATAGTCGCATTTTGAAATATTCCAAAAGCAGCTCCAGAATTTTCTACATATGTAAAGTGTAGCCATTTATCAATAATTACTATTTCATTTTTTCCTTTTAAATTTATAATAGCCATATATTTGGTAACTTGGTCTATCGCTACCAATATTACAAATAAAATTGCATACATATTATCTCCTAATAAAAAAAGGGCTTTAAGCCCTTTGAATTTTAGTATAGATTTTTTTCGGCAAATAATTTTGATGCTTTGCCATCTATTTCTACTCCTTCAGGAGCCAATACATAAATATCTTTTGTTACATTTTGTATTGTACCTTTTAATGAGTAAACTCCACCACTTACAAAGTAAAATATTTGTGTTTTCTTATCTACTTCTAAATTTTCTAGATTTAATACAACTGCTTTTCTTTGTAATATGTCATCTATAACCAGTTTACCATCTTCATATGTCATTGGTTCTCTAATTGTAACTACCATATTTTCTCCTGATTTTGTCTTATAATATCTATTTGTTTCTGTCGGTCTTTTTGAAACGTTTTGAATTGAATTGGTGTCTGCTCTTTCTGATTTTATAGTTGGTTCTATTTTTGTAGTTTCATTAGAAACTACTTCTTCAGTTTCTTCAGATTCACCAAAATCATCATCTATATATTCTTCATAATCACCATCATAGTAATCATCTTCAATACCTATGAAATCTTTAATTTTATCCCAAATAGCCATACTACCTCCTATTTAATCTATTATATAATAAATATTTTTTATTTTCTATTTTTTTAATAAATTTCTCCTTCAGAATAATTAATTGGATTTTTTATTATTTTTGTAAATGGATGTAAATTTTCAAATTCAATACTTGTAGTATCTGTGTTTGGAAATATTTTAGAAAAATCATTAGATATATACAAATAATCATCTTCTTCTTTTTCTATTTTCACAGGCGTGAATTTAATAATATTACCTTTCAAATACAATACTCCATCAACACCATTTCTTTGAGTTATAGCTGTACTTGGTATTTTATAAGTCTCAAATTTACCTAAGTTTAGTTTGATATCAAAAAATCTATTTTCTAAACTTTCCTCTATACCATCAAACAACTTAAAAACAATCAAATATCCCTTATCTAGAATTAAAACATCTTCATATATTGCTTGCAAAGTATCTGACTCTTTATTATTTCGTAGAATATTCAAACTAATTTGTTTTAAATCTTTTATATCAATTTGATTTAAATCTTCAATATATGTCACAATATGATACATCTTATTATCTACATATTTTAATCCAGTCATTTTATTTAATTCTTTATCACCATTTAAAGTATCTAAATCTATCGATAAATTATTAATATCAAATAGATTTTCATAACCATCATAATAATTAACTATATATCCTGAATTATCAACTACAACAGAATGATTTGAAGCATATGAATTAATATATTTTTCTAATACTTTACCATAATCTTTACCAGGATTTATTCCATTTATATAGTCTATATTTAAATTATTATAATCCTTACTAAAAACTTTTTCTTTTATAGAGTTAAACTCATTTATATCTTTTGAATCTATATTCATTACAGAAATATTTAAAAGATTTTGTATTGCATTTAATGCCTCATTATTTTCTGTATTTTCAACTATATCTCCAACCCTATATATTTTAGAATTATCTTTTTCAATCTCTAAGCCGTTAAAATTATCCATTACAAATTCATTAAAAATTGCTACCGCTGGTAATTTAAGATCAATTTCTTCAACTATTGGATTTTTTATATTATATAAGTTCTTTTCTCTTTTATTTTGTTGTATTATCTCTACTGTAAAAGAAATTAACATTAATATAATTACTACTATTATAAATAATGTTATTCCAAATTTTGATTTTTTTTTCATATTATCCTAAAATTCAAATTCATTTTTTCCAGATTTTGACATAAGAATTTCAACAGCTGTTGAAACGTCCATATTTTTATATAAAATATTATAAATAATATTGGTTAGAGGCATATATATATCTTTCTTTTTAGATATTTCATACAAAGCCTTACATGTAGGTATACCTTCCACAACCATTCCAATATCTTTTTCTAAACTATCTATAGTGTGTCCTTCTCCTATTAATTCTCCCGCTTTACGATTACGAGAATGTTGAGATGTAGCTGTTACAATTAAATCACCAATTCCAGCTAAACCATATAAAGTTGTTCTATCTCCACCCATAGCTATACAAAATCTTGTCATTTCATGGATTCCTCTAGTTATCACAGCAGCTCTTGAATTATCTCCAAATTTTTTCCCATCAAGTATACCTACTCCGATAGCTAGAACATTTTTCACAGCCCCGCCAAATTCTACACCTATCAAATCTTCATTAGTATAAACCCTTAAAGATTCACTAATCATTATATTTTGTATTTCTTTCGCTATATTAAAGTCTTCACTAGCAGCTACTAAAGATGTAGGCACGCCTTTTATTACTTCCTCTGCATGAGACGGACCTGAAAGTGCAACAAATTTATTTTCAGGAAGAAACTCTTTAAATATCTCTGAAATTCTAAGATAAGTGTCCATCTCAATTCCTTTAGAAAGATTAATTATAATGCTATCTTTAGAAAATTTTTCAGAATATTCTTCAAGCATAGATCTAATTTTTTGAGTTGGTATTGCATTTATTATATATTTGTTATGCAATACATCTTCTATATTTGTGTATGCTTTTATGTTTTCAGGTAATATATTTCCTTTTAAATATTTTATATTCTGATGATTATCATTTATAGATTTTGCATTTAATTCATCTCTCACATACATAAAAATATTATGATTTTTTGATAATTCTTTAGAAATAGCTGTAGCCCAGCTACCTCCACCTAGTACTGAAATATTCATTTTTTACCCAATCTTTCAATTTTATTTTCTTTACCTTCAAACAATCTTTTTACATTTTCTCTATGACTATATGTAATTATTATAGCATTAATAATTAACATTATTAATAAAGGTAAATTATCATTTTTTATAAATTGATATATAACTGCTGAATATGTCAAAATCAAAGATGTTATTGACATTATTCTCAAAATATAATTTAGCGTAAAAAATTCAATTAATTGAATTATTACTATAATCGGTGATAAATATAGATTTACCATGATTGAACATGCAACCCCTTTTCCACCCTTAAAATTATAGTATATTGGCCATATATGCCCTATAACTACTACCACACCAGATATATACTTAGTAAATTCTGATGCCCCAATTGCTAATCCAACTTTATCAGCAATTAGCATTGCAAGTATAGTCTTTATAAAGTCTATGCTCATTGCAAGTGCAGCATATTTAACTCCATAAGCTCTAAAAGCATTTGTTGTTCCAGCGTTTCCGCTACCTTTTAATCTTATATCTTCTTTAAAAAAGTTTTTACTTACAATTATTGATCCTGATATTGATCCTAATAGATATACAAAAATTAAAATCAATATTGTTTTCATTATCATACATCAAATCTCCTACTTCTAACTTCTAAGGTTATAGGAACTCCTCTAAAATTAAAACTTTCACGTAATTTATTTTCAATAAATCTTAAATATGAAAAATGCATTAATTCTTCGTCATTTACATAGATTAAAAACTTAGGCGGTCTTGTAGTTACTTGAGACATATAGTAAATTTTAAGTCTTTTACCTTTTTTAGTCTTAGGAGGATTGATTAACATAGCATCTCTTAACATTGTATTTAGAAGACCAGTAGGAACTCTAAAGCTATAATTTTCATCCACTTCATCTATCAAATCAAATAATTTATCAATCCTTTGTTTATCTTTAACAGATATAAATACCACAGGAGCATACAAAGTAAATGTAATTTTATTTCTAATATCTGCTTCAAAATCTCTCATTGTATTAGTTTCTTTTTCAATTAAATCCCATTTGTTTACAACTATAATTGAAGCTTTATTATTGTTGTGAGCATATCCAATTATTTTTGTATCTTGTTCAGTTACTCCTTCAGCTGCATCAATGAAAAATAATACAATATCAGATCTATCTATAGCATTTAGTGTACGAATAACTGAAAATCTTTCAACTCTTGAGTCTACTGACCTTTGTCTTCTCAGTCCTGCTGTATCAATAAATGTATATTTTTTATCATTTCTTTCAAATTCTGAATCTATAGAATCTCTTGTAGTTCCTGGAATATTTGAAACAATAGATCTATCTTCACCTATAATCATATTAATAAATGATGATTTACCAACATTAGGTTTTCCTATAACTGCTATATGTAGTCTGTCATCATCTATTTCTTTTAAGGAATCGTCAGGAAATCTATTTACAATTTCATCAAGTAAATCCCCTAGTCCATAACCTTGCTCTGCAGATATAACTTGAATATCTCCAAAACCTAAAGTATAGAAATCATAAACTGATAAGGGTGTTTCTCGTGATTCTATTTTATTTACTACTATTATAATTTCTCGTCCTGATTTTCTTAATTTCTCAGCAATTAAACTATCTAAATTAGTAAGACCTTCTCTACCATCTACTAAAAATAAAATTAAATCTGAAGATTGAATAGCAATATCAGCTTGAATTTCGATTTCTTTGTTGAAATCTCCACTGTATTCTAATTCTAAACCACCTGTATCGACTAAAACAAAGTAGTTATTTTGCCATTCTACTTCACTATACAATCTATCTCTAGTAATCCCTGGGGTATCTTCAGTTATAGATAGTCTTTTCCCTACTAGTTTATTAAATAATGTTGACTTACCAACATTTGGTCTACCTATAATACTTACTATTGGTCTCGCCATAAAAACTCCTTAGTATAAAGGGTATTTCTCTGTAAGATATTTTACCCTTCTTAAAATATTTTCTTTATCTTTTCTTTTTAATAGAACATCTGCTATCAGCATTCCAACTTCCCTCATATCTTCTTCTTTGAATCCACGAGTTGTCATCGCTGGTGAACCAATTCTTAAACCTGAAGTAATAAAAGGACTTTGTTTTTCATTTGGAATAGTATTTTTATTTGCAGTTATATTAACTTCGTCAAGCATATGTTCAGCATCTTTTCCTGTTAATCCGATACTTGATACATCTAATAAAATTAAATGATTATCTGTACCTCCAGATACTATTCTAATACCTTGTTCTAATAAAACTTCAGCCATTGCTTTAGCATTCTTAAGAACTTGTTCTTGATATTTTTTAAATTCTGATTGCATAGCTTCCTTAAACGCAATAGCTTTAGCTGCTATTATATGTTCTAGTGGCCCTCCCTGTGTACCAGGGAATATTGCTTTGTTAACTTGTTTTTGATATTCTTCTTTCATAAGAATAAAAGCTCCTCTTGGCCCTCTTAAAGTCTTATGAGTAGTTGAAGTCACTATATCTGCATGTGAAACAGGTGATGGATGTAAACCTGCAGCAACAAGCCCTGCAATATGTGCCATATCAACCATAAATATAGCACCTACTTCATCAGCTATTTCCTTAAACTTCTTAAAATCAATTATTCTTGAATAAGCACTAGCTCCTGCAAGTACTACTTTTGGTTTTTCTATTAAAGCTATATTATAAACGTCGTCATAATTTATAATTTCAGTTTTTTTATCAACACCATAGTGAACGAAATCAAAATATGAACCTGAAATTGAAACTGGTGATCCATGAGTTAAGTGTCCACCTTCAGCTAAATTCATTCCTAAAACTTTATCTCCTGGATTTAGTAAAGCGAAATATACACCTAAATTTGCACTTGAACCACTATGTGGTTGAACATTAGAATATTCTGAACCAAATAATTTATTCAATCTGTCTATTGCAGTTTGTTCGATTATATCAATATATTCGCAACCACCATAGTATCTTCTACCTGGATATCCTTCAGCATATTTATTGGTTAAAATAGATCCTGCAGCTTCAAGTACTGATTTTGAAACAAAGTTTTCGGAAGCTATTAATTCAATATTGTTTTCTTGTCTTTCTGTTTCTTTTAAAATAGTCTCATATATTTCCGGATCAAATTTCTTTATATTTTCCATATTAAAAACCTCTAAATTCTGTAATTGAAACTAGTTCTTCCTTACCTTTTTTCTTATCAACTATAGATAAAATTAGATATGAGCTTATAAGTGCTACTATTCCTATCAAAAATGATATCAATTCACTAGGATTTTCTCCTTGTACTGCATTTCCTATAATTATACCAATAACCAACATTATAAGTGGTAATAAATAAATTAATGCTGATGTTGACAGTAGTTTATTTGTTGCAAACTCAATATTTACTGGATCTCCTACTTCACCATTTATTGTATTTTTCACTTTAATATAATGATGATTATCTTGTTTCATCTGATTACCAGTTCTTGTAAGTGCACCACATCCACAACTTGTTCCACAAGCTTCTGATTTTGCAACCATTACAAGAGCTGTATCGCCTTTTACTTCTGTTATAATACCTAATTTATTCATAATTCTCCTAATCTAAATTTTTAATATTTAACTCTTTCAATTGGCCTTCATCAACTACTGTTGGTGCTTCAGTTAATAAGTCGGAAGCTGATTGAGTTTTTGGAAAAGCAATTACATCTTTAATATTATCTTTATTCAATAATGTCATTACTAATCTATCTAATCCATATGCAATACCACCATGAGGAGGTGTTCCATATGCAAGAGATTCTACAAAGAATCCAAATTTTCTGTCAATATCTTCCTTAGTTAATTTTAATGCTTTAAACATTCTATTTTGTAATTCTGAATTATTTATTCTTATAGAACCGCCAGCTATTTCATCACCATTTATAACTAAGTCATAAGCCTTAGCTCTCATACTTTCCGGATGAGTTTCTAAAAGTTCTATGTCCTCATCTACTGGATGTGTGAAAGGATGATGTTTAGCGACATATCTTTCTTCTTCTTCATCATATTCAAACATTGGGAATTCATTTATCCAAGTTATAGCAAAATCATTTTTATCAAATTCAAGATTTTCATCTGCTATCATGGTTCTGAGAGAACCCATAAGTTCTAAAACTCTTGGTTCTTTATCAATTATTGTTAAAACTAAATCTCCATCTTGTAATTTTAATTTTTCAATTAATTTTGAATTGAACTCTTCATTTAGAAATTTATTTATTGAAGAATTAATTTCTCCATTTTCAAATCTGAACCAAATTAAACCACTAGCTCCCATACCTTTTACAACAGATGTTAATTTGTCGATTTGTTTTCTTGAATATTTTTCACTTAATGAATTGAAATTAATCGCTTTAATTTTCTTTCCATCAGCTACTGAATCCTTAAAAAGATTGAAATCTATAAATTCTGATAAATCTGAAATATCTTGAATTTCAAATCCATATCTTAAATCTGGTTTATCTGAGCCATATTTACTCATAGCCTCATCAAAACTCATTCTATTGAAAGGTAACTCTAAATCAATATTCTTTACTTTTTTGAATATATGTTTAACTAAATTTTCATTTAATTCTATTACATCTTCAATATCAACAAAACTCATTTCTAAGTCTACTTGTGTAAACTCTGGTTGTCTATTTGCTCTTAAATCTTCATCTCTAAAGCATTTTACAACTTGATAATATCTATCCGTTCCACCAACCATTAACATTTGTTTATATAATTGAGGGGATTGAGGAAGTGCATAATAAGTGTTTTTATTTATTCTTGAAGGTACTAAATAGTCCCTAGCTCCTTCAGGAGTTGGTTTACCTAAAAAAGGTGTTTCAACTTCTATAAAACCATTATCATATAGGAAATCTCTAAAAGCTTTAACAATTTCTGCTCTTTGTCTTAAAGTCGTTTGCATAGATGGTTTTCTAAGATCTAAATATCTATATTTTAATCTCATTTCTTCTGAAACATTGTCACCATCCTTTATATATATTGGAGGTGTTTTTGCGCTATCATATAAAACTAATTCATCTACAATTATTTCAATATCACCAGTTAATATATCTGGGTTCTTACTTTCTCTTTCTTCAACTTTACCTTTTATACCAATTACATATTCTGATTTTAATTCTTTCGCTTTTATGTAAAGTTCTTCATTATCTTCTTTCTTAAAAACTATTTGAGAAATACCTGTTTTATCTCTAATATCTATAAAAAGTAAAGGACCTAAATCACGAGTTTTAGATACCCATCCATTTAATACAACAGTTTCTCCAATATTTTCTTTTCTAAGTTCTCCACAATAATGCGTTCTTTTCATAATTATTCCTCTTCCCTTATCCATGGATTATTTTGTTTTTCATGTTTTATAGTTGTACTTCCACCATGTCCTGGTAAAAGTATAGTTTCGTCATCAAATTTTTTATATACAATATTTAGAATTGAGCTTTTTAAGTCCTCAAAATTAGCGCCATATATATCTGTCCTACCTATTGATTCTCTAAAAATTAAATCCCCAGAAAATATTAGTTTATCTCCCAATTTATACATAAGATGATCATATGAGTGGCCAGGTGTATAATAATATTCAAAAATATCAAAAACCCCTTCTCCCCTCTCAAGATAAATATCTGCGTAAGTACTTATATCTGGTATATCTGAATATTTGAAGCTCATATTAATTCTTGCGTCTTCTAGATAATCTTTTGAATTCTTATGTGCTACAATTTTAACTCCATATTTTTCTCTCCAAAAATCAAGCGAGAGTATATGATCCCAATGACCATGTGTAAGCATTAAATATTTTATTTTTAAGCCTTCTTCTTCAATTTTATCAATAAAAGGCTTTGTCTCCGAAGATGCATCTATAATCCAGGCATCCTTGGTATCTTCGTCCCATATTAAATAAGTATTTGTACTTACAGGACTATTACTATCTTGCATAATTTTTAGTGACATATAATCTCCTAATAAATTTTACTTGAGTCTAGCTGTATAGTTACTGGTCCATCATTTACAAATTCTATCTGCATATCTGCACCAAATACTCCAGTCTCGACGATTTTAATATTTTCTTTTATCTTATCAATAAATTTTTCGTAAAAGTATTCAGCTTTTTTAGGGTCTGCAGAATTAGAAAAACTTGGTCTATTACCTTTCCTAGCATCTCCATATAATGTGAATTGTGAAACTATCATAATATCTCCATCTATATCTTTAATAGATAAATTCATTTTATCTTCACTATCGCTAAATATTCTAAGCCCTAAAGTTTTCTTTGCTATATATTCCAAATCTTCACATTCATCATTTTTTTCTATTGCAAGTAACACAAGCATTCCTTTATTAATTGATGAATATAGTTTATTGTTAATATATAAATTTGATCTTGTTACTCTCTGTATAATAGCTCTCAAAATTACTCCCTGTAAACTTCTAATGTACCGTCTGTTTTTCTAATTAAATACAATATTTTTTTTATTTCTTCTGTAGATTTCACATGTATAGTTAAACTAATATTTACAGTTGTATCATTATTTATTCTAGAATTAATTCCTGCAATATTATATCCTTCTTTAGATAAAACACGTGTCAATTCAGCTAAATATCCTGGTTTATCATTTGCAGTTATATTTACAACTACATAGAAAGAAGAATTTGAACTTTCATTCCAACTAACTTTTATAAGTCTTTCTTTATTCTTAGCATTTTTTATATTAATACATGTCTTTCTATGAACTGTAATTCCATGACCCGTAGTTATATAACCTACTACATCATCTCCGGGTACTGGATTACAACATTTAGCAAATTTAACATCTAGATTTGTTAAATTGTCGATAATTATGCCATCAGATAAATTATTTCTAACTTCATTGTTTACTTCAACATTTTTAATATTATCTGCTTTCTCTTCATTATCTTCTTCTTTAATTTTATATTTTTCATTGTATCTGGATTCTAAATGTTTCATCATAGTATTTACATTTAAAGAACCATAACCTATTGAATTATATAAATCTTCTATATTGTTTTTCTTGTATTTTTCTACTAAAAAGTTTAGGGATTCAGTGTCTAATATTTTTGAAATATCATATCCTTTTCTACGAGCTTCTTTTTCAAGCAAATCTTTCCCGGATTCGATATTTTTCTCTTTATCTCTCTTCTTAAAAAAAGCTTTAATTTTATTTTTAGCGTGAGAAGATACAACAAAATCTAACCAATCTATATTTGGTCCTGTTGAATTATTTGAAGTCAATATACTTACAATATCACCTGTTTTGAGTTTATAAGATAGTGGAACCATTTTACCATTTACTTTTGCCCCAACAGTTTTATTTCCAACTTCTGAGTGTACTCTAAATGCGAAATCAACAGGTGTTGAATCCTTTGGTAAATCAATTACATCACCTTTTGGTGTAAATACATATACCTCGTCATTAAATAAGTCTCCTTTAAATGAATCCATAAATTCATATGCAGAAGTATCCTTACCCCATTCTATCAACTGTCTAATCCAATTTAATCTATTATCAAAATTTGAAGCTTTCTTTTTATTTTCTTTATATTGCCAATGATTTGCAATACCAAATTCTGCATTTTTGTGCATTTCTTCAGTACGAATTTGAATTTCAAATATTTGGCCTTTTTCACCAATAACAGTTGTATGCAATGATTGGTAAAAATTTGGTTTTGGCATAGCAATATAATCTTTGAATCTACCAGGTATCGGTTTCCACATATTGTGAACTATACCTAAAACTGCATAACATTGATTTATATCTTGTACAATAATTCTAACTGCAATTAAATCAAAAATATTATCAATTGTAGTGTCTTGTTTCTTCATTTTATTGTATATACTATAAATCCCTTTTGGTCTTCCTGTTATAGAATATTTAAAGTTAAACTTATCTAGTTCACTCGATATTTTTTCTATAATATGTTCTATTACTTTTTCTCTTTCAGATCTTTTTTGATCTATTTGTTGAGCAACATTATAATAAGAAACAGGATCTATGTATCTTAAACATAAATCTTCAAGCTCCCATTTTATAGTATTGATACCAAGTCTGTGTGCGATTGGAACATAAATAGTTAAAGTTTCATTTGCTGTAGATATTTGTTTCTCACGAGTTTTATATTCTAAAGTTCTCATATTGTGTAATCTATCAGAAAGTTTGATAATGATAACTCTGATATCATTTGCCATAGCAAGTACCATTTTTCGGATACTTTCAATTTGAGCTTCTTCTTTAGTTTTGTAGTGTAAGTTTTTAAGCTTAGTTACACCATCAACTAAAGCTGTAATTTCTTCACCAAACTCTTCAACCATTTCTTCTCGTGTATAATCTGTATCTTCTAGTACATCATGCATGAGACCTGCACATATAGTTTCATCATCCATTTCTAATGATGCTAATATTATCGAAACTTCAACAGGATGAACTATATATGCTTCACCAGAATTACGTACTTGTCCCTCATGTTTCTCTTTTGCTAAATTAAAAGCTTTAGTTATAAGAGCAACATCAGGATTTTTATTATATTTTTTTATTGCATTAAGTAATCTTTCTAGCATAATATCATCCCCTAAAAATTAATTATTATCTTATAGATAATATTTCTAATTGAATATTCGTATATCCATTAAATGTATTAAGTCCAATTTTATAAGCTATATCTATATTCTGGCCTTTTAATTTCTCTAAATCATCAGTATCTTTAATATCATCTTTATTTAATATTTTTACATAATCTTCAAGCTTAAATCCAACAGCTTGATGAGTATCTGCCCCATCAGATAATACAAGTCTAAGCACATTTCTATTAACACCTAAAATACTTGCATTAACCACATTTACATTTTTTGTAGCAAATATAGGACTTCTAAATCCAAATCCATAAGGTTCTAAAAACTCAATCTCTTTTATAATTTCTGATTTTATTTGACTAAATTTCAATGTCAAATCAATTTCTATTTCTTTAATGAAATCTTTTGATTGTAAGTGACTATTATCTAATAAACTTTTATAAATATAATCTAATTTATTTTTTTCTAAGGTCAATCCACATGCCATTTCATGACCGCCAAAGGCAACATAATCGTCTCTAAATTCATTTAATCTTTCAAACATATTATATGCCTTTATACTTCTTCCTGAACCTTTTATTAAACCATCTTCAGTAGCATCTGTCAGTATTATTGTTGGTTTATTATATCTATCCTTAATTCTCCCTGCTACTAAACCACATATTGATTCATGAATTGAATTTTCATATAGTACAATTATATCATTTTTATCAATATTTTCATCATCTATTCGTGAAATTGCAAGTTCAACAGAATCTTTTGTCATTTTTTTTCTTTCATTATTTAATTCAATAAGAGCACTTGCGTATTCTTTCACGATTTCAATATTTTCCTCTAAAAATAATTCAACACCAAGTTTTGCAGTGTATATCCTACCTGAAGCATTGATAGTAGGACCTATTAAAAATCCAACCGCATAAATATCTACATCTTTATTCCAATTCATTTCATTTAATAAAGCATCTATTCCCAAATTATTTCTGAAATTTAATTGTTTTAAACCTTCAATAACTACAATTCTATTTTCATTTATAATTGGCATCATGTCACAAATTGTTCCAAGTGCTGCAAATTGAATAAGAGATTCAACAGAATTTCTATCGAACCCAAGCATATTTCCATACATAATTTGTATAGATTCTATAAATTTATATGCAACTAAAGCTCCACATATCATCTTGAAAGGATATTTATCTTCTCTTTGATGTGGATTAATAATAGCATCTGCATTTGGTAGATACTCAACATTATCTTTAACTACAATTTCATGATGGTCAGTTACTATCACAGTTAAACCCTTATCTTTTGCATACTGAATTGTATCTAGAGCCGCTATACCATTATCGCAAGTTATTATAAGCCCTATTCCATCTTCAAATGCTTTATCTACAATATTATTATTAATTCCATAACCATCTTCTATACGATCTGGTATTGAGTAATAAATCTCATCATAAATAAATTTTAATCCTTTATATAATATTACTGTAGCGGATACTCCATCCTGATCATAATCACCTACAATCAAAATCTTTTGACCTTTTCTCATAGATTCTAATATTATATCTACACCTTTTTCCATATCTTTCATAAGAAGAGGAGAATGCATATTTTTCATTGATGGATTTAAAAATGTATTCAGACTATACTCATCCACAGTATCTCTATTGGCTAATATAATTTTCTGAATTGTTGAAAAGTCACTCATATCTCTTATTAAATTGTAATTTGTTGCATTTTGCATTAAATACCAATTTTCCATAATACCTATCTCTATATATGAAAAAATGAAAAGTTAAAAACTTTCCATTTTTACTTATTTAAAATTCTCAAAAATAAACAACTATCTTGGATCTACTAAAATTTGTCTATAATCAATACCAGTTGATTCTCCAACTACTCCAAGTAAAGCTAACTGATTCATAATTTCTGTAGCTCTTTCTTCTGAAATTCTAAATGTATTTGAAACTTCTTTTACTGAAGCTTTATCTTCTATTACTATAAATTCATATACATCTTCAAGTAATAAATCATATTCAATTTCCTCATTTATATTAGATTTAAGTTCATCTAATTTATCAGAAAATCTTTTATCATTTCCATATGGTAATGGTTGTACTGGTACATTTTGAAATTCTGAATTTACACCTTCATTTGATTGTTGAGTTGGATCTTCTACATAACTTAGAGCTTGTTTTAAAAATTCAATTTGTGTATTTCCAGATTGTATAACAAATGAATCTGCTTTTAATTCCACTATTTTACCTCTAACTCCTCCTCTTGTTACTATTTGATCTCCAACTTTCAATTCATTCATAGTATCTTGGAATTTTTTTTGTTGTTTCTTTTGTGGTCTAATCATCATAAAATAAAATACTCCAAAAACTAACGCCATCATAACAAGTGAAGGTAAAATACTTCCTGCTCCTTGTTGTTGTACTGCTATTGTATACATTTAATCCTCCTTTGTATATCCATATTTTTTATAAAATTCTTCTTTATATTCTAAAAATCTGTCTTCTAATATTGATTGTCTTATATTATCCATTAAATGCGTTAAGAAATATAGATTATGATATGTTAGAAGTCTTGAAGCTAATATTTCATTTGCATTATTTAAATGTCTAATATAGGCTCTCGTAAAATTCTTACATGTATAACAATCACATTCATGATCAACCGGTGTAAAATCTTCCCTATATTTTGCATTTCTAATGTTTAATTGTCCTTCAGATGTTAAAGCTGCACCATTTCTAGCAATACGCGTAGGAAGAACACAGTCTGCCATATCAATTCCAGCTTCTACTGATTCAAAAAGATAGTCCGGAGTTCCTACTCCCATATTATATCTAGGTTTATTTTCTGGAAGTAATGGAGTTGTATATCTTAACATTTCAATCATTTCTTCTTTTGTTTCACCAACAGATAAACCACCTATTGCATAACCATCAAGATGTTCATCTCTTTTAATAGTTTCTTCTACAGACTTTTGTCTTAAGTCCTTAAACAACCCACCTTGTACTATTCCAAATAATGCTTGATTTTTATTTGTATGTGCTTTTATACATCTATCAAGCCATCTTAAGGTCATCTCAAGAGACTTCGCTACATATTCTTTAGTAGCATCTGCAAATACACATTCATCAAATGCCATCATTATATCTGAACCAAGATTTTGTTGAATAGCTATAGATTTCTCAGGTGTAATGAAATGTTTTGAACCATCGTAATGAGACTTAAATTCTACGCCTTCTTCTTGAATTTTATTAATATCTCCAAGAGAAAAAACTTGAAATCCACCACTATCTGTTAATATTGGTCTATCCCAATTCATAAATTTGTGAAGACCACCTGCTTTTTTTATTAATTCATCTCCAGGTTTTAAATACAGATGATATGTATTTCCAAGTATAATTTGAGCTCCTAACTCTTTTAAATCATCTGGAGTCATAGTTTTAACTGTAGCTTTAGTACCTACAGGCATAAAAATTGGTGTTTGAATATCACCATTCGGAGTATGAATAACTCCTACTCTAGCTTCACATTGTGAAGATTTTTTTATTAATTCATATTTTAATGCTTGCATATATCTCCTATTTAATTAACATTGCATCTCCAAAACTAAAGAATCTATAATTATTTTTCTTAGCCTCTTCATATGCTTCTAATATTCTTTCTCTATCATACAATGAACTAACTAACATAATCAAAGTAGATTTTGGTAAATGAAAGTTTGTAATCAAATTATCTACAACCTTAAATTCATATCCTGGATAAATAAAGATATCTGTCCAGTCAGCGTCTGGTTTTAATTCACCAAATTTAGAAGCTATAGATTCAAGTGTTCTTATAGAAGTAGTTCCTACTGCTATAACCTTACCTCCATTATCCTTTGCATTTTTAATTATTTCATAATTTTGTGTGTCTAATATGTAATATTCGCTATGCATTTTGTGATTTTCAATTTTATCATCACTTACCGGTTTAAATGTTCCAAGTCCTACATGTAATGTTACATAAGCAATATTTATACCTTTTTCACGTATTTTTTCTAATAATTCTTCTGTAAAGTGCAAACCAGCAGTAGGTGCTGCTACAGAACCATCAAGCTTTGCATATACAGTTTGATATTTAGATTTATCTTCTAAACGCTCTGTTATATATGGTGGTAGTGGCATATTTCCAATTTCTTCAAGAATTTCATTAAATATTCCTTCATATTCAAATTCAAGAATTCTATGCCCTTCTTCAGTTATATCTACTACTAATCCTGATAATTTATCACTAAATACTATCTTCGTAGATATTTTCATTTTTCTACCTGGTCTTACCAAACATTCCCATTTATTATCTTTAATATTTTTAAGTAGTAATACCTCAATTGACTCTTCTTTTCCTTCTCTACTACCATATAATCTTGCAGGTATAACTCTTGAATTATTTACAACTAAAACATCACCAGGATTCAAATAGTCAATTATATCGTAAAAATGTTTGTGCTCTATTGTATTGTTTTCCCTATCTAATACCATTAATTTAGATTCTGATCTTTTATCTTCTGGATGTTGAGCAATAAAAGAAGGATCTAATTCATAATTAAAATCATTTGTATTCATCAATCTTCCTTGTATTTAATTCCATAATGTTCATAAGCTTTTCTTGAAAGTACCCTTCCTCTGGGAGTTCTATTAATAAATCCAATTTGCAGTAAATATGGCTCATATACTTCTTCTATAGTTATAGATTCTTGACCTGTTGCCGCCGCAATAGTATCAAGTCCTACTGGACCACCACCAAAATTTTCTGCAATCGTATGAACAATTTTTTTATCTAATTTATCAAGTCCTAATTCATCAATTTCTAAAAAATTTAAAGCTTCTTTTGAAATTTCATGAGTGATTACACCATCGCCCTTGATTTGAGCATAATCTCTTACTCTTTTTAATAATCTATTAGCAATACGTGGCGTACCTCTAGATCTTCTACCAATCTCATTAGCTGCTTCTAATTCAATATCGACCTCTAATATCTCAGCAGATCTAGAAACAATAGTTGCTAAGTCCTTTACTTTATATAAATCTAACTCAAGCATTACACCAAATCTGTCACGCAATGGTGATGAAAGCATACCTGATTTAGTAGTTGCACCTATCATTGTGAAATGCTCAAGATCTATTCTCAATGATTGCGCAGAAGGACCTTTGCCAACAATTATATCAAGCGCAAAATCTTCCATTGCTGGGTATAAAACTTCTTCTACTGATTTATTGAGTCTATGAATTTCATCAATAAACAAAACATCATATTTATCAAGATTTGTTAGTATAGCAGCTAAATCACCAGGTCTTGAAATTGCAGGTCCAGATGTAACTTTTACTTTAACACCTAATTCATTTGCAATTATATGAGATAAAGTTGTTTTACCTAGTCCTGGAGGTCCTTGTAATAGAACATGATCAAGAGAATCATTTCTTTTTTTAGCTGCCTCTATAAAAATTGATAATTTATCTTTAGCTTTATCCTGACCAATATATTCTCTAAGGCATCTAGGTCTAAGTGAGTATTCAGTTGTCTCTTCATCATCAATTTGTACTGATCCAACAATTCTATTTTCTGACATTTTTTCCTCTTAATATTTCTAATATTACACTATATAAACTTTGACTATATATTTTACATTCTCTTAAGTGCAGATTTAATTATATCTGAAAGCTTCATATCTGTAGTATCTATGTCCTTAAGAGCTCTTTTCGCATCTATATTATTATAACCTAAATTAATAAGTGCTTCTACTGCAACCTTATAATTTTCATCTTCTTCAACTATCTGAGTATGTTCTTCTTTTCCAGCTAAAGATTCAACATCAATAGAATCAGTAAGTTCTAATATAATTCTTGAAGCACTCTTCTTACCTATTCCTGGCGCTTTTGTTATAATCTTATAATCATTGTTAACAATCGCAAGTTTCAATTCGAAAACTGATAATGTTGAAAGTATTGAATTCGCCGCTTTAGGTCCAACCCCTGACACATTATTTAAACTTAAAAACATTTCTAAATCTTCTAATTCATCAAAACCATATAAAGTTACTGAATCCTCTCTCACAACAAATTCAGTAAATACCTTTCTAGTTTCATTAAGAATAAATT
>JAEZZN010000006.1 GCA_023418535.1 Bacillota bacterium
AAGAATCGCTACACCACTTCCTCCATCCTCAACATCACTGTTAACGACTTGTGGTTCACTACACTTGGTGGTAAATACCTGTGGTTGGTTTATCTCCAACTGAATTCGTGCCATGCCCGGCACACAACGAAAGATCTTCACCAATTGCTTCCTTCTGTAGCATTTCAGTTTGAGCATTGTGTGCATCATTTAAACATTTTTTACCTTCGGCAATTAGTTTTTCAGCCTTTTCATAATTCTTATCTCTTGCAGCATTTAATGCTTCAAGAAATTTAGATCTCGCATCCCCAGCATACGCAACAATCTCAAATCCCAGCATTGTCATTTCTTCCCTATTCATAAATTCCTCCATACTTATTAATATTTATCTTTCCATGGCTTTGCATATTTGCTAATTGTTTTATTTAGCTCTAAAATATTATTCAATCCTATAGTTCTTAACCATTCCCTTGCTTTTTCAGCCCCATTCTCAATATATACTTTAATAACACCTGCCCATGTAGCTCGTCCACAAAGAACCCCATTAAAATTTGCTCCGGATTCATGTGCAAATTTCAATGTTTCATTGAACATTTCTGCTGAAACGCCAGCACTTAAGTATATGTACGGAAGATTTGTCGACTCATTCTGTTCTCTAAAATACTTTTCCGCTTCGCCCTTTGTATAAATAATCGCTTTCTTTGTATACCCTTCAACATATTCCATATTTACTGGAACTTCAACTTTAAGAACATCAACCCCAAATCTAGGATCTGAAAAAACTTTCATAGCTTCATTTACTTTTCTCGGTTTTAATCTAGCATACTCTTCACTTTTATTATCAATTATTTTTTCATCATAAGATAATATTTCTAGAAAGAATGGTATATCTTCAGATTTACATTCAGCACCAATTCTTTCAATATATGCTTGTTTTCGTTTATTCGTTTCATAATCACTATCAATGTCATAATATATTAGAAATTTAATAGCATCTGCCCCATATCTTTTCAATCTTTTAACTGACCATAGGTCGAGACAATCTGGAAAACGTTTGGTTGACTTGGTGTCATAACCCGTTTTTTCATATGCCATCATTAATCCACTATCTTTATATTTAACCTTTGATGCTGAAATGCCATACTCTGGATCAAGAAGAATTGCTGATGTATATTGAGTCAACTCTTCTGTAACTATCTTTTTTATTTCTTCTATTTGATAAAAAGTGACTTCTTCTTCCTGATATTTAGAAATCATTTTTTTCAACGCACCTCTTTGATCAAATGCTAATGCTGCAAAAATGTTATTTTCATTACTTAACTTAATCATAGATTTAATTTTATTACTCGATAATTCCATAATCTACACCTCCAAGACTTCAATCTGATTGAATATCTTCTCATAGTTATCATAATTAATGTGACCTGTCATAATTTCCATAGCATTCAATATTCCTAGAGTATTAGCTTTTTTTAATAATGCTTCATCTCCCAACTTATCTTTTATGCCTGAAGCTACACCAGCAATGGACGCATCTCCAGATCCTACCGGATTTATAACATTAATTTTAGGAATATTGACTTTATAATATTTATTATTATGCTTAGCAAAAGAACCTTTTTCTCCCAATGATATCATTACCCATTCTATTCCAGCAAATAAATCTAAATCTGTTACTCTTTTTAATGATTCAATATCATTATAATCAATACCTGTCCCCACTAATTGAGACATTTCATCTATATTAGGCTTAATGAATGTCGGCTTGTACTTATTAATTACTACTCTTTTAAGGTTATCACCAGAGCAGTCAATAATAATTGGTTTTAAGTGTCTAGAAGATATTTCTAGCATCTTTACATAGTAATTTGAATTTAGGCCTTTAGGAAGACTACCCGATATAGTTATTACATCGCTACGTAATAAAAGCTTTTCAAAATGTTTTAGAAACTCATCAGCTTCCAAATCTGATATTAATGGACCATTCTCCAATATTTCAGTCTGATTATCTTCATGCAATATAGCAATACAATTTCTACTCTCATTTTTAATTCTATAGAAGTCATTTTTAATATTTATTTTTTCTAGTTCTGCCTCTATATAATCCCCAATCTTTCCACCCAATAATCCAGTAGCAACAACATTCTCTCCAATTTCATATAGGACTCTACTAACATTTAAACCTTTGCCCCCAGCTGTTTTCACTGTACTGATACATCTATTTACTGAATTTAAACTAAATTTATCTAAACTATAAGAAATATCTAATGATGGATTCATTGTAATCGTTAATATCATATACATCCTCTAATCATGGTACTCACCTCTGTTCCATCTATTTATAAACTCTTCAAAGAAGTCATTATTTGCTTGTTCTTTATTGATAGACTCAATTTTGGATATTTTTTTTATGATTTCTTCAGTTTCATCTGTAGGTATATATTTCGCTTCTATAAAAGCATCAATTATATCCTTCATTAAAAGTTCTCCAACTATTTTACCTCCAAAACCTATTACATTAGCATTCAACTTTTCCTTTGCGTATATTGCCGATGTCATATCCCTAACTAATGCCGATCTAACCCCTGGAACTTTATTAACAGCATTATTTATTCCAACTCCAGTACCACAAATGCATATTCCCATATCAACTGTCCCACTTACAACCAATTCTCCAACTTTTTTCCCATATATTGGATAATGGGTACGTGCATTATCATATGTGCCACAATCTACTACTTCATGTCCTTTTTCTTTTAAATAATCTACAATTGCAATTTTTTCGCTCAATACAATATGGTCACATCCTATAGCTATCTTCATTTTTGTACTCCTTAACTAACACATTTTATTTAACATATCTACCCTTATTTGATGACGCCCTCCATCATACTTACCCTCAATAAATGATCTCGCAATATTTTTTGCAATACCATGTCCACATATCTCAGAACCTAATGTAATTACTCTTGAATTATTATGACTTCTAGTCATATACGCAGAACGTTCATCTGAAACTTCAGCCGCTATTACTCCTTTAATTTTACTCGCAACCATAAAAGGTCCGACTCCATATCCATCAATTATAATTCCTAAACTTTTTGAGTCTTTCTTAAGTTCATCAACTACATCTAAAGTTATATCTACAAAATCTTTTTCTTGTTCACAACTCACATCGATAACTTCATAATTTAACGATTCAATATAGCTTTTTATGATGTTTTTTAAATTTGTTCCATGTTTATCTGCCCCAATAATTATTGACATTTCAACTCTCCTAATTAAATATTTTTATTAATATAAAAGTATATAATATAATCTTTAATACATTCTTTATATTGATAAGTCTATATTATCATTCTAATAAATATAAATCAACATTTTTTTGTTTGTTTTTTTTTGTTTTAAACATATATTGTTAGTTTTTGTTTGTTAGTTTATTTATCATTAACATATATTTTATATCTTACCTATTGTTTTATATTATCGTTATTTCTGTTTGTTTTTATGCTTATTTTGTTTATTTATTGAAAATAATCTTTAATTTTGATATAATAAAACAAACATTAAATGTCTATTTATCAACTTTATTGATAGTAAGAGGATTCTTATGCTAAAAAAAGAAAGACACGAAAAAATTTTAGATATGTTAAAAATTGATGGTATAATAACCATCAAAGATATGATGAACGAAATGGATATATCAGATATGACAGCACGTCGTGATTTAGATTATTTAGCCGAAAAAGGACTACTGATTAGAATACATGGTGGTGCTCAACAGATATATGACAATAATGAACCACACGAAAAAACTCATATAGAAAAACAGGTTCTTCAAATCGACGAAAAAAAAGCAATTGCAAAAAAAGCAAATGAATTCATAAAAGACGGAGAAACAATTTTTATTGGTCCAGGAACAACTTTAGAACATTTAGCTTTAGAAGTGAAAAAAAGATCTATACGTGTTGTTACTAATAGTTTACCCGTTTTTACTATTTTGAATAAAAGCAATACAATTGATTTACTTTTAATAGGTGGTGAATACAGAAATGTCACAGGTGCATTCGTTGGTTCAATGGCAATTAATAGTCTAATGGCATTACGTTTTTCAAAAGCCTTCGTAAGCGCAAATGCTGTTAAGGATAATTTTATTGCGACTTATAGTGATCTTGAAGGTCAGATTCAACAATTGGCACTTGATAATGCAGTTGAAAAGTTTTTATTAGTTGATGGATCTAAATTTTATAATTATGATTTTTATAATTTTTATTTTATAGAGAATATTGACTTTATTGTTACTGATAGTAATATTTCAGAAAGTTTATTTAATGATTTTAGTAAATATACAAATATAATTAAATCATAAAATATATTGCTTTTAATTAGGAATTATAATTAGTCTGTATAAACTATAAAGATCTATATGTCCTCTTGGATTGATATTAAAATAAATATTAATTAGGAGGATATATCCCTATTGTTTAACTAATTACAGTCTCATCAACCAACTTTTTCGTTTATTTATATTTTTTTAATTATTAAATATAATCTATTAATCGTTATAAAAAATGGAGGATCAATAGTCATCCATCTAATGATCCTCCATTTATACGTTATTTATTTGTTATCTTCCTAAATATTAATAGCCATGTAAATTATTTAACTAATTTATCTTGCCAAGATAAATATAGCTTCATAGCTGCATAAGCAGTTTGAGAAATATATTTTTCTGCATTCTCTATAGCATTTTCCAATTCCATAGGCCTATTTACTATATCCAAAACAATATCAATCCCTTGGTCTAGTACCGACTCATAATCCTCATCTTTGCTACCTACAATAGCTATTACAGGTTTATTATATTTTTTTGCAATTTTGGCAATACCTACAGGAGCTTTACCGTTTAATGATTGTCCATCCATACGTCCTTCTCCTGTAAAAATTATATCTGATGTTTTTATTTCTTCTTCAATAAATAACAAATCCATTATAGTATCGATACCACTGCTTACTTTTGCATTTGTAAGTGCAATTAAAGTAGCGCCTATTCCTCCTGCAGCTCCTCCAGATTCAATATTTAAAATATTTTTTCCTGTTACCTCTTCTAGTTTTTCGCCATAATTTTTCATCCAAGAATCGACTTTTTTTATTTCAGAAAGCTTAATACCTTTTTGTGGTCCAAATACCGCTGTAGCTCCTTTATCTCCTATCAGTACATTTTTAACATCTGACAAAATAATAATACTAGTATCAACAATTCTAGAATCTAATTCTGATATATCAATTCTTCTAACTTGTGATAATCCTATTGCTCCATCATCCACTTCCTTATTATTTTCATCTAATATTTTTACACCTAGAGCTTTAGCTAATCCTATTCCGCCATCATTTACAGCAGAACCTCCAAGTCCAATATATATTTTTTTAAAACCTTGGTCTAGTGCATTAATTACCATTTCACCTAGACCATAACTAGAGGCACGAAAAGGATCTAACTCACTATTTTTTAGTTTATCTAAGCCACATGGTGAAGCTGTTTCTAAAATACATGTCTTATCATCTAAAACTCCCATAATTGCTTTAGTTTTATTCCTAAAAATGTCTAAGACATCGAATTCTAAAATTTTACCACTTAGTCCCTTAGTAACTACTTCTACTGTTCCTTCCCCACCATCTGCTATTTCAAATATTTTAACTTCAAAATCACTTTCTATTCTATTAAATCCTTTACATATAGCTTCTGCAACTTCCTTAGAACTTAACGAGCCCTTAAATGAATCAGATGCAATAATAACTTTGTGTTTTTTCATTATCTCTCCTCTAAAGTAAGCCTGATTTCCTCATTTCTTCAGCAATTCTTTCTAGACAAGGCCCCTGTGAAGATAAACTTGGTTTTATAGGATCGCCAATATCTAGTCCTCTTAAATTAGCCATATCTTTTGTTGCGACTGGGAAGGACACTGTATCCATTATAAGTCTAACTGGATTTAGCTTATACTGATCTTCTAAAGCTCCAACAAAATCTCCTGAAATAAATTTTTTATATATTCCACAAACTAATTCTGGAAATATATTAGCCGTACTACAAACAGCACCACATCCACCCATAGCCAATGTTGGATAAATCAATGTATCTTTACCGCCTAGTATAGAAAATGGATAATCTTTAGTAACCCTAATAAATTCTTGCAGTTTTGTTATATCTCCACTTGAATCTTTCATCCCTACTATATTATCAGTATTTTTTAATAGTTTTTCAACAAATTCAGGCTTCATATCATAACCTATTTTACCAGGATTATTATATAATAGCATAGATAAATCTGGTACCGAATCTGCTATATCCTTAAAATGTTTATATAACTCTTCTTCTGTAGGCCTTAAAAACATTGGTTGAATTACTGATATTCCATCAGCTCCTAATCTCTCAGCCATTTTTGCGAGTTTAATACATTTTTTTGTACGTATTGCTCCAATTCCAAAATAAACAGGGACTCTTTTATTTACTTGATCCACAATTATTTTGAATGCATGTTCAAGTTCATCATCATCAAACATATAAAACTCACCATTAGATCCAAATGCTAAAATACCAGAAACCCCACCTTCTATAACAAAGTCTACTTGTCTCCTTAATCTTTCTTCTGATATATTTTCATTTTCATCTACAGGCGTTATAATTGGCACAATAATTCCATGCATATCTAAATTACATACAAAAGCCATTTTATATCCTTTCTATCTTACAAACGATGGTCGCTTTCTATCAAATTCCCAGCCTTTTATTAATTGTCTCATTGCGATAGAGTCGTCCCTTGCTCCTAACCCTTTTTCTAAATATAATTTGTGGGCTTTCTCTAAACGTTCTCTATTTATTCTAATACCTAGTCCTTTCATCGTCTTTGGTATTTTAATCTCTCCATTTCTTATCTTCATTGCATTATCACATAAATCTTGCCCATCTTGCCAAATCCAATGGGTATCACAGGCATTGTACTCACCAGGTGCAGCTGCTGCTGTATGAGCAACCATAGCTAAAGAAATATCGAAATGATTGTTTGAATGAACTCCCCATGTAAGACCAAAATCATGACACATCTGTGCAACTCTAACAGAACCACTCATAGTCCAAAAATGTGGATCTGCTAGAGGAATATCAACAGAATTTAATCTTACAGAATGCCTCATTTGCCTCCAATCAGTTGCAATCATATTAGTAGCCGTTAAAAGACCAGTTTTACTCTTAAATTCCGCCATTGTTTCTCTTCCTGAAAAATTACCTTCAGAACCACATGGATCCTCAACATATGTCAAAATACCACTCATATCTTTGCATATATCAATTGCATCTTTTAGACTCCATGCTCCATTAGGATCTAAAGTTATTCTAGCATCAGGAAACTCTTTCTTTAAAGCTTTTATTGACTCTATTTCTTCATGACCATCAAATACTCCGCCCTTTAATTTAAAATCTTTAAATCCATATCTTTTATAAGCTGCTTTTGCTAGTTCAACAATCCTTTCTGGCGTAATAGCCTCTTCTCTACGAAGTTTTCCCCAATCATCAGAGTCATCATCACCAAAAATATATTCTAAATCAGTCTTTTTTCTATCTCCAACAAAAAATAAATAACCTAAAAATTTTACTGATTCACGCATTTGTCCATCACCTAGTAAACTAGCCACTGGAACTTCTAAGTGCTGTCCAAGAAGATCCAACAAAGGAGTTTCTATAGCAGTTATAACATGAATAATAGTTCTTTGATCAAAGGTTTGATCTCCACGACCTCCATCATCATAATTCTCATACCTAACTCTTATATCATTTATTATATTTTTATATTCTCCAATACCTCTTCCAATAATTAGATCTTCACATTCTTTTATCTTTTCTGTTATCTTTTCTCCACCCGGAACCTCACCTAGACCTTCATTCCCATTTTCATCTGTAAGTATCACTATATTCCTTGTGAAAAATGGCCCATGAGCCCCTGATAGGTTTAATAACATACTGTCATATCCTGCAACAGGATATACCTCGATTTTAACTATCTTAGGAATTGTCATTATTTTTCACCTACTTCTATATTATTAATTTTTTCATAATATTTAACTATAGCTGAATGATCATCTGAACCATTGCCATCAATTCTTAGAGCTTGTAGTATTTCCATAACACTAGCAGTTAATGGCAATGAAACTTGCACTGAATGTGAAGTATCTAATGCATTTTGTAAATCTTTAGTATGTAAATCTATACGGAATCCTGGGTCGAAATTTCTTTCCAACATCATTGGACCTTTAGCATCCATTACTGTAGAACCAGCAAGTCCACCTCTTATAGCCTTATATACTGCATTTGGATCAACCCCAGCTTTTTTAGCTAATGTAAATGCTTCACTAACTGCAGCAATATTTAATGCAACAACAATTTGATTAGCAAGCT
>JAEZZN010000018.1 GCA_023418535.1 Bacillota bacterium
CGTGTGATAGAATACTCGGAGCCCCAATAGGGGCGTGCCGGTATTCGCGCCTTATAGGCGCAGTGCAAACTACCAGCTAAGCTGGTAGTTTTGATTAAAGATGGGGTTATTTATGTATAAAGATGTACCAATTTTTGTTGATGACTTTTTATCTTATCTTAAGACTATAAAAGGATTATCAATAAATACAGTAAATGAATATTATTATGATATAAGGCTATATCTAAAATTTATGGCATATCGTTTAAGACTTGTAGATTATGATGACGATGATGATGTCGAAGATTTAGATATTAGAAAACTTCGTGTAAAAGATCTTGAAGGAATAAGTGTAATAGATCTTCATAGTTATATTTCATATAGGGATAATGCACGTGACAATTCTTCAACTACCAGAGCAAGAAAAGTATCAAGTTTAAGAACTTTTTATAAGTATTTGACAACAGTTGACAAATCTATCGATGAAAACCCTACTCTTGAACTTGAGCTTCCTAAACAAAAGAAGAGAAATCCCGTATATTTAACTCTAGATGAATCTAAAAAATTATTGCACACAATAAGTCAGGAGAAAAATCAATTCCAAAGATATAGAGACTTTGCAATTGTTCTATTATTTCTAACGACTGGAATTAGATTATCTGAACTTTCATCTATAAATATAGATTCTATAAAAGGTATGGAGTTTACAGTTATAGGTAAAGGTGATAAAGAAAGAATAGTCTATATGACTGAAGCTTCCAAGCTTGCAATTGATGAATATTTGAGTATTCGACCTGAAATCGAAAATGAAAAAGCCCTATTTCTTTCAAATAGAAATAAAAGAATGAGTAATAGAGCTATTCAACATATGATTGAAAAATATTTACTAAAGGCTGGTTTTGATACCACAAAATATTCTACTCATAAATTGAGACATACAGCAGCTACCCTTATGTATAGAGAAGGTGTTGATATAAGAACCTTACAAAATGTATTGGGTCATACATCTATCGCAACAACTCAGATATATACACATGTTGCTGATGATAGTGTAAAAGGAGCTATAAGCTCAAATCCATTAAAAGATATTTCAATTGAAGACTAAATACAATAATATTAAGTCTTAATAATTTTATATTAAATACAAAAATATCTGTTAGTTAAAATACTCTAACAGATATTTTTATTTATTCTTTATATTATTGATATTTTATTAAAACAGAAACATCAATTTTAATTTCAATATATTAAATATGTTCTCTAAATAACGAAACTACTTTCCCTAATATTTCCAAATTATCAGGTATAATAGGCTCCATAGTAGAGTTCTCTGGAATTAACATAACTTGTCCATTCTTATCATAAAGTCTTTTAACAGTTGCACTGTCATCAATTAGAGCTACAACTATGTCTCCATGATTAGCATAATTTGTTTTATTAACAAGTATAAGATCACCATCAAATATTCCTATATCAATCATAGAATCACCTTTAATATTTAACATAAAATATTCTCCGCTCTTAGCAATATGTGCTGGTATTGGGAAATAGTCAGTTATATCTTCTATAGCAAGTATTGGATTACCTGCTGCTACATCCCCTACTATTGGAATATCAATTGTTTCTTCTTTTTGAATATCATCTTCTACTAATACTAATGATCTACTCTTTAAATCCGGTCTCTTAATAAGACCTAATTCTATTAACTCTTTAATATCTGATTGAACTGTTGATGTTGACTTAATTTCTAATTCTTTTTGTATCTCTCTAACTGATGGAGAATAATTGTGTTTATGAATATACTCTTTTATAAAATCGTAAACTTTTTGAACTCTAATCTTCATATTACACCTCTTTTCACTATTATTATAGCAAGAATTTAAAATTAAAACAAATGTTCTTTTTTATTTGACAAAGAACATTTGTTCTGGTATTATTTATTTAAATAGAACAGATGTTCGGAGGTTTATATGAAATTTAGAATTAAAGATAGAAAGAAATTCAATAGATTTATATTTATTACAATGATGTTTATCACTCTGTTAACTTATGCCTTTGTAAGTTTAACTAGCTCATATTTCGTAGAAGGTAAAACAGTCACTAGTAATAGTATAATAGTTAAACAAGGTGATACATTATGGTCTATTGCATCTAATATAGATTCTAGAAGAGATGTTCGTGAAATAGTCTATGATATTCAAAAATTAAACAAAATTAATGGGTCTAATTTATATCCTGGAGAAAAATTATATATACCTGCTAAATAGTATAAAATATCGCTCACTTATGGTAAAATTACTACATAGGTGAGTTTATGATTTTAAAAGATTTTAATAAAATTTTAGTCATTGTAAGTAGCAAAGGTCATAATGCTGAAAAGACTAAAACAATAATTTCAAAAGAATTTAATAAATATATCGATGTTTCAAAATATGATATCTTACTTACAGAAAATGAAGATTCTGTACGTAATAATTCAATAAATTTTGCAAAAAATAACACCAGCTCCCTATTGATAGTAGTTGGTGGAGATGGTAGTCTAAGTGAAGCCGTAAATGCAATCGCAGATGAAGATATCTATTTTGGTTTTTTACCTTATGGCACAGGAAATGACTTTGCTAGAACAGTATATCCTAAAATGAAATTAAAAGATATAATAAAAGGCTTTAATAGTATATCAATAAAAAATACCGATTTAATCAAAGTTAATGATGAATATTCTGTAAATGCTACATCATTCGGATTTGAAAGTATAGTACTTGAAAAATCATTACAAGTTAAAAAATATCTTGGTAAATTTAATAAATTGTCAATTCTATTAGGAGTAATTTTTTCATTAAATAAAATAAAACCATATACATATTGTTATGATATTAAATTTGATAATGGAAAAGTAGTTAAAGGATGCACTAAAAAAATTATAAGTGCGATTTGTAATGGAAAATTTTATGGAACGGGATATATGCCTGCACCATATGCAAAAATTGATGATGGATGTATCGATGTTAATGTAGTAGAGTATTTAGGTCCTCTAAAACTCTTATCACTTATGAATAAATACAAATCTGATAAACATTTAAATTTAGGTATAAGCCATAATTATAGAGTAGTATCTGGAAGTATACAATCTATTGACGGTCCAATGATTGCAAATAATGATGGAAATATACGATATTATACAAATTTGAATTTTGAAATAGTTCCAAAGAAATTAAAATTAGCAATATTTAATCCAAATAATTAAGGTTCATAACAACTTTATAATAGTTATTATGAACCTTTTTAATTCTATATGTTATCTAATAATACATAAATTTAAATTCTATGTCTTAACTACAGATTGTTAAAACTATTAAACACCTTATTCATTATAAATTCAACAATTTCTTCTGTGGTTTTACCTTCTATATTAATCCATTGAGAATATTCATTTCTCCTAAACCAAGTTAATTGTCTTTTTGCATAATTTCTAGAATGCTGTTTTAATGCAGATTTCATAGTTTCAAGATCAGTCTCTCCTTTTAAATATGGAATTACTTCCCTATATCCTATTGCTTTCATAGATTGGGCTTTTTCATCAGTGTTTTTTAATATTGCTTTAACTTCATCTATTAAACCATCCGCAATCATTATATCTACACGTTCATTTATTCTCTCATATAGTTTTTTTCTATTATCATACAAAACAAATAAATGATAATTATTTTCTGTGTTTTTGATAGATCTGGAATAGTCAATTATCTTTCCAGAGTCTTCATATACTTCTATAGCTCTTATCAGCTTCTTCTTATCTTTTAATGATAAATGAGCATATGATTCATTTGAAATTTTATGGACTCTATCTAAAAGTTCTTTTGGATTTTTTTCATAAATAGATTCTAATTCTTCACGTAATTCATAATTTGGTTTTACATTTACAAAATCAAAATCATGTGTGAGAGAATCTATATAAAGCCCTGTACCACCTACTATTATAGGTATACTTCCTTTTTTATGAATTTCTTCAATAATTTTAAGAACTTCAATTTGATATTGTTGAACCGAGAAGTTTTCATTAGGATTTAAAATATCTATCATATGATGTTTAACGCCTTCCATTTCTTCTAAACTTACTTTGGCTGTCCCAATATCCATCCCGCTATATATTTGCATGGAATCTGCCGAAATTATCTCCGTATTTAATTTTTTTGCAAGATTTATTGATAGAGCGGTCTTCCCTACAGCTGTTGGACCCGCTATTATAATTACATCTTTCATATTTTCCTTAAATAAATATTAATATCAGTTTAACCCTAATAATTTAATAAAATTATCAAATTCTACTTCAAAAATTATTGATTTTCCAAATGGACTAGTATTTGGATTTGAAGTTTTATTTAATTCACTTAATAGTAATTTAGCTTGTTTATCATTAATTATTTTAGGTTTACTATTTGCAATTTGAAGTGATTTCTTAAGTAAATAATCCTTCTTATCTAATTGTTCATTTTCAATATCATCTAACATTGCATGTATTTGATTCATACTTGATGGTTCATCAAAATAATATGGAATAGATCTTATCGCAATACTTCTATTATCAAATTGATCTATTTCAAAACCTAATTCTTCAAATAACAATTTATTCGAGGAAATTATTTCAATTTCTTTTGTAGTTAACTCAATAATCAAAGGTGTCAATAAAGATTGTGTTTTAATCTCATCATTATTTACTTCTCTATCATAAATAATTCTTTGATTTGCTCTATTTATATCTACTAATTTCAATTTTGAATTTACAGAATCTTCAAGAATCATATATCTATTTAATAATATTGATTTAAATTCTAAACTATCAAATTCCATTTCAATTTGAATCTCGTCAGATATATCATCTGATTTGCTAAATCCTGCGGGATTATTATTAAAATCTGTATTCTCAACTTCAATTTTATTATCTTTAATAATGTAATAATCTTCTTCTATTTCTTTAAAATTAATTAAGTTTTGATCTGAATAATCTCGATTAAAATCTTTATTTAAATCCATTGGAAGCTTGTATGCGTCAAGAACTTTTTTATATCCATCTCCTTCATTTATATCTTGGAAATTAATATACTTTTCTTCTACTTCTTTTGCGTCTAATACTTTTGATTTTTCATTATTATATAAAGCATTGGTCAATGTTTCATTGATTAATTCAAGTAATTCATCTAAATATGAGAATTTAATTTTTTGTTTATTTGGATGAATATTTATATCTATAAGAGAAGGATCTACTTTAATTTTTATTTCATATACAGGAAATCTTCCTTGAGGGATCATATTCTGATATGCTTTTTCTATTTCTTGACTAATATTTTCACTTTCTATATATCTATTATTGACAAAAAGAAATTGCATACTTCTATTTCCTTTGTAATATTTATTATTAGATATATTCCCTTTTATAGTGTAATGATCTGATTTAGCAAAAATATCTATATTATTTTTCATAAAATCTTTGCCAAATAAAGTTTCATAATTTAATATCTTTGAAAGTGCTGTATTTGTTCTAAATACTTCCCTATTATCCTTAATATATGTGAATGAAATTTCAGGATTTCCTATGGCAAATATATACATTAATTCAGTTATTTTATTTGACTCTGCAATATCTGAATTTAAGAATTTTTGTCTAACTGGTATATACTTAAATAAATCAAATACCTCTATCGAAGTACCTTTATTCATTCCTATATCTTTCTTTTCAATTAAAGCATTATTATCATAAACTACTTGTACACCCGTTGTTTGATCTGAAATTTTTGTTTTCATGATTACTTTAGACACTGAAACAATTGATGCTAATGCTTCTCCTCTAAATCCCATAGAATATATGCTATATAAATCATCAAATTCATCAATTTTAGATGTAGCATGTCTTTCAAAAGCTAATTCTACATCATCTTTTGGAATACCATCTCCATCATCAGAAACTTTAATATATGTTTTACCACCATTTTTTATTTCAACAATTATATTTTTAGAGTTTGCATCAATTGAATTTTCAACAAGTTCTTTAATAATTGATGCAGGTCTTTCTACTACTTCTCCAGCTGCAATTTTTTGAATTGTATCATTTGATAAAACTTTAATCATATTACACATCCTTTGCTTTGTTTATAAATTTATTTAAAGTGTCAAGCGCTTGTATAGGTGTCATATTGTCTATTACAATATCTGATAATTCTCTAATTAAAATATCTTTTTCAATATTTACATTTTTATCAGATATAAAGTTTAATTGTTCATTTTCAACTATTTGATTATCGTTTATACTTTCAAGTATTGTATTTGCTCTAAATATTATTTTGTCTGGAAGTCCTGAAAGTTTTGCTACTTCAATACCATAAGATTTATTTGTTTTACCTTTTACAATTTTTCTTAAAAATACTATATCTTGATTTGATTCTTCTATATCAACTTTTAGATTTTCAACATTTGGAAGAATATCTTCTAAATCTGTAAGTTCATGATAATGAGTTGCAAATAAAGTTTTAGACTTATTGTGTTTACTCATATATTCAACTATTGATTTTGCAATACTATATCCATCATTTGTAGATGTTCCTCTACCAACTTCATCTAAAATTACAAAACTTGTATCATTAGCATTTTTTATAATATTTGACATTTCATTCATTTCTACCATAAATGTGGATTCACCCTTTGCAAGATTATCAGAAGCTCCAATCCTTGTAAATAAAGCATCAGAGATTGAAATATCACATGCAGAAGCAGGTACAAATGATCCTATTTGTGCCATCAATATTATAAGAGCTACTTGTCTCATATATGTTGATTTACCAGCCATATTTGGTCCAGTTATTATTTGAATAATCTTCTTATTCTTTCCTATAAGAGTATCATTTGAAATAAATTCATTTATTCCCATGCTAATTTCTACAATTGGATGCCTTCCATCTTTAATTCTAAAATAATTTTCTTCATTAAATATTGGTCTTGTATAATTGTTGTTTATAGCAATTTTAGCAAGATTGTTTATTACATCAATTGTAGAAATAATATCTGTTACTAATTTAATCCTTGTAGAATTACTTGAAATCTCATCTCTAATTGTAGTAAAAATCTTATATTCTAAATCAACAATTTCACTTTGACTTCCAAGTATCATTTCTGATATTTGATTCAATCTATCGGTAATATATCTCTCACTATTTTTTAAGGTTTGACGTCTTATATAGTGATCTGGGACCTTTGAGATATGAGAATTTGTAACTTCTATATAGTATCCAGTATTTTTATTATAGCTAATTTTAAGCTTATTTATATTGGTGTTCTTTCTCTCTTCTAATTCATATTCTAATAGCAATTCTTTGCCATGTGTTGATTCATATTTCAAATTATCAAGTTCTTTGGAATACCCATATTTGATAATATCTCCTTCCGTAATAACAAAAGGAGCATCTTCTCTAATTGAATCATTTACTAGATTAAATAGATTTTCTAATGTATCAAAATTTTGATATAAATTATGGAAATGTTTATTATCCATGGTACCAAGTATTTCTTTCAATACAGGTAGATTTTCAATTGAATTTCTAAGATTTAATAAATCTCTAGCATTTGCGTTCTTAAATGAAATTTTAGAAAGTATTCTTTCTAAATCATAAATAGATGATAATACAGCAGAAAACTCTTCAATTTTATCTTGATTTAGCGTTAAATATTCAACCATATCAAGCCTAGTATTTATATCATTTTTGTTTATCAAAGGGAATTCAAGCCATGAATTAATTTTTCTTGACCCCATTGGTGTATCACATTTATCCAGTATTGAAAGCAATGAATTCTTTTTAGAATTATCTTGAAGATTTTTGTGTATTTCAAGATTTTCTCTAGTATGAGCATCAATCTTCATATATCTTACAGTATCTATATAATTAATATTATCAATATGTTCAAGTGTATCATTTCTAAATAGATAAATATAATCTAAAAGCATTGAAGACGATATTATAGAAAACATTTTTTCCATAAAGAAATCTCTATCATATCTTTTAATTTTTCCTGATATATTTTTTATCAGATTTTTTATATCAAGATTATCTATATCAACATATGAAATTATAATATTATAATTATTTATATATGATATAAAAGATTTAAATTCTATCGGTTTATTTAATATAATTTCTTTAGGGTTTACCTTTACTATTAAATCGATTAAATCTCTTTCAATATTATTCGAATTGATAATTTCAGTTGTATTAAATTCTCCAGTTGTTATATCTACATATGAAACTCCAAAAGAGTCTTTTGTATTGTATATACTAAGTAAAAAATTATTTTGACTATCCTTACCTTCCATATCAACTAAAGTTCCTGGAGTAATTATTTTTACAATATTTCTTTTAACAATACCCTTAGCAGTTGCTGGATCTTCTAATTGTTCAACAATCCCAACCTTGTATCCTTTATCTACAAGTCTTGTAATATATGCAGATGCTGAGTGATGCGGAACTCCAGCCATTGGTACTTTTTCATCAAGACCAGCATCCCTTCCAGTCAAAACAATCTCTAATTCTTTAGATGCTAATAAAGCATCATCAAAAAACATTTCATAGAAATCACCAAGTCTGTAAAACAATATAATTTCTTTATTTTCTTTTTTTAAATCGACATATTGCCTCATCATAGGCGTTAATTTGTCATAGTTGATTTTATCTATTAACATATTTTTCCTTAAATGTATTTTCTCTTGTTCTATTAATTATAATTATTCCAATAATTACAAAAACTAAACCTACAATTATTCCCCAAGTAATTTTTTCTCCAAGAATAATCGCACTTAAAAATGTTCCAAAAAAAGGTATAAATAATCTTAAAAATGCCATTTCTGAAGCTTTGTACTCTTTTAATACCATATACCAAAGTGTAAATGCCGTAGCAGATAAAAATCCACTATAAAGCAATAATAATGCGGAATTAAACGTAAATACAAGTGGTGTTTTAAACATAAAATAACCAATCAACATCAGCAAAATTCCACCATATAGAAACTGTCCACTTGACTGTGCAAATGCTGAAACGAAAGATGAACTTCTCTTAACATACATAGTTCCTATAGCTCCAAGTACCGCATTCATGAACATAAATCCTTCCCCTACTAATGAGAAGCTCCAATTAAATTCTTTATTTAAATTAGATATAATTACACCTACAAGACCAAATATAATAGCAATAAATTTATAAATATCAAATCTTTCATCTAAGAAGAAATGTGAAAATATAACTACTAAAAATGTAGAAGAAGATGTCAAAATAGCTGCTTTCATACCAGTAGTATTTCCAGTACCTATATAGAAGAAAAGATATCCCAAGGTTGTAACTATTATTCCTAATTTTAATAAATATGGGAATTTTGTTATCATTTGATTTACATTTTTTCTATCAAATATAAACATTAGTATAAGAACAATAATACCTGCAATTGTAAATCTAATCCCTGCTACAAACATCATTGCAAAATAATCGCCACCTTGTATACTTAATTCCTTATACGTAAGTTTTACAGCTGGAAATGCTGATCCCCATAAAAACATACAAAAAATTGAAATCGCATATGCAATACATTTATTCTTTAATAATTTATGCATTTAACTCTCCCAAAAATTTTATTTTTCAATATATACTATATATTATATCATTGCTACAAAAGTTTTAACAATTATAAAACAAAAAAAGAGAAACTCGTAATGAGCTTCTCTCTATATTCTTTAGTTTTCTATATTTTATAGACTTGTCATGTATTCTAATGTATGAATCATGTTTCCTGTGAAACCATATTCATTATCATACCATGAAACAGTTTTAACTAATTGTTCACCGTTTTCACCAACCATTATCTTAGTTTGAGTTGCATCAAATACTGATCCAGCTGGAACTCCAATAATGTCAGAAGAAACTATTTCATCTGTGTTGTATAAGAATGCTTCACTTGCATATTTCTTCATAGCTTCGTTAACTTCTTCTGCAGTTACTTCTTTGTTTAATACTGAATATAATTCAACTACTGAACCTGTAATAACTGGAACTCTTAATGCTGTACCGTCTATTCTTCCGTTTAGAGATGGTATAACTTTACCAACTGCTTTTGCAGCACCTGTTGATGCTGGAATAATATTTTGAGCAGCTGCTCTACTCTTTCTTCCACCAGGAGCATCTTGTGTTCCTTGTGTAGCTGTATAAGCGTGGATTGTTGACATTAAGGCTCTATCTACACCAAATTCTTTATCTAAAACATTTACCATTGGCGCTAGGCAGTTTGTTGTACATGAAGCTGCAGAAACAATTTTATCTTCTGCTTCAATTATTTCGTGGTTAACACCAAATACAACTGTCTTTAAATCACCTTTAGCTGGAGCTGAGATAAGAACTTTTTTAGCACCTGCATCTATATGAGCTTGAGCTTTTTCTACTGATGTGTAGAATCCTGTACATTCTAATACAATATCAATTCCTAATTCACCCCATGGTAATTTTGAAGCATCTTTTTCTTCATATGATTTGATAGCTTTTCCATCTACTACTAAGTCATCATTTTTAACTTCTACAGTATATGGGAATCTACCTTGAGCTGTATCATATTTTAATAAATATGCTAAATCATCATTATCAGTTAAGTCGTTGATTGCTACAACTTCTAATTTTGTATCTGATTCTAAGATTCTTCTTAAAGCTAAACGACCTATACGACCGAAACCATTAATTGCTACTTTTATTGACATAATTTTTCTCCTTTTACTTTATTCTTACATATATTATTTTATACCTAAGTTAATTTTTTTTCAAATTTTAGTTCAAATTTTATAAAATATATCTATTTTTTTACAAATAAATAATATATATAAGTAAAAAAATATTATATTATTATTTTTTGGGTAAAATATACATGTAACAATTAAAACAAATATTGGAGGAAAACATGGAATTTAAACATATTGAAGAATATACAGAAATTTATGAAAATCACAAACAAGTTATAGAAGAATTTAGAGCTTCTTTAGAAAAACTTCAAGAAAGCTATAAAGAATATAGAAAATTAGTAGATTACTATGATAGTGAACAATTTATTATAGACTTTAATAAATCTAATAATAACGAAATAGATCCAGAAATAAATCAATGGATACTAACTGAAGATGCAATCTACGATTTAATTGGAGATAATTATCATTTAGCAATAGATTTGTTAACAGTGGCAACAGATATGATAAAGAATAATTAATAATATACTAAAATATTCCCCACCAGCTAAGCTGATTGGGGAATATTTTTATAAGTATAAAAATTTTATTAACCCTTTATTCAATGACTTATATATGTTTTTTAAGCCAATCAATCTTTAAAAAGTCTTTATTGTTATTATTGTCATTTCTATATGAATCTTTTGATAACGCTTCATAAATACTTAAAAATTGTTTTATACTTGGTACACGAAATTTTATATCATCTTCTTCAATAATTTCTATATCAGATTCTAATATCCCTGCAAAATCATATAATGAATTAATAGTTCCATATTCTACACTAAGTCTATCTTTCTCAAACTCATGCTCATGAGTATATATTAGTTTATATCCTAAATCTTCCATAATAGACATTATTTTATCCCAATCATAAATTCTAAGCTCATCAGGTGCTTCCCACCCTCTTGGATCTCCTGGAACATGAATATCAATATCAGATGGATTCCATTTTTCTTTTGAAACAAATTCTAATCCTAATGATCCCATTAAAGTTGGAATAATTCCTATCTTGTTTAAATGGAAACATATTGTTTTGAATTCATTAAGTAAATCCATTTAATTCTCCTTAAATTTATCAAATTGAATTATCAATTAATTGTAATAAATGTTCTACATCTGAATATCTATAATAGTCGGTAGTTGAACCTAAAGAAATTATTAGATATTCTCTTCCATTAGCTTCATAAAGTATATCAAGATTAAAGGTGCCGCCTACTGTACCTGTTTTAACGCCTTTTACTCCAGGTCTATAAAATTTATTATTGTAATCTAAAAATAAATTTGTATTCTCCCATGTTTGAATTCCACCATAAGGTAAAGTAGCTGAGTATGAATCTTGATAAATTATTTTTCTAAACCAATCATTTTTTAATAAATTTTCAGTTACTCTTTTTATATCCATTACACTTGAAGTTGCTTCATAATCAAATCCTGATGGATCATACAAGCATGTTTTAGTGTAATTATTTTTTTGTAAATATTTATTAAACTCTGTGAAGAAAGCAGTTAATCTTTCATCGAAACTTTCCGCATTTGGATTTATTTTTCTACCTGTTTCTTCAGCGATTACATAAGATGCATCATTTCCTGATGGAACCAACATAGCTGAATATAGATTTTCTACTGAATATTCTTGAATTGCAATATAAGCCATGGATGAGCCTTGTTTTACGCTATTTACAGCCTCATAAGATGGAATCACTATATCATCTAAATCTAAATAGTTGGTTGCAAAATCTATTACAAAAAGCTTAGCTACACTTGCAGGAAGAACCTTATCATTTGGATTTTTTGCAAACACAATTTCATCATTTGATAAGTCAACTGCAAGCATTGAATGTGCAGTATAATCATAACCATCATCAATATCGTAAACTTTTTTTTCATCAATCACAATTTCATTTTGTCTTGAATTATCATTTTGATGATTAATTTTTTCATCCACAATTGAATTATCACTATTTTGTTTATCTTGTTCTAATTCATTTTCAATTACCGTCTGATTTAATTTGTTTTCATCAATCGTATTATGAATAGCGTTGTTTCTAAAAATTACGCCTTTAGCTATTTGATAGCCCCCAAATAATAGCACAAAAAGAAACAATGTAAACTTTAGATTAGCTAATCTTCTTTTCTTAGCTCTTTTCTTTTTCCTTAATATTCTTTTTTGTTTCTCTAAATTTCTTTTATCCATATGTCTTCTTTCTCTTAATTATTATTATTTATTTTACTATAAATAATAATAAAAGAAAAATATCTGCCAGATAAATTAACTCTCTCCTTAAAGTCAGTTTATTAGGTCCAATACTTTTATGTCTTTGGCTTGGAAAAATACTTCATAGTTTTTACTTTCTTTGTTTTTCATTACTGAGAAACTTACTCCAAATTTGTTTAGTTCATTTTTCAAGTCTTTGAGATTGCTTTGATCTATGCTTATATTTTCTATTTGTCCTTTTTTATATAAGTCTTTTATTTTCATTTCATCTTCCATAAGACTTTTGAGGTTTCCATTTGCTTTTTTTAACGTATCATTCATCTTTTTTCTTATTTCTTTGTCTAAGTTGATTGATTCTTTTGCTGCCTTTATTGTGTATGTTATTATGGTTTGTGCTACTTGACCTGCTTCTTTGCTTATTTCTTCGTTTATCATGTTTTATCTCCTTTGTTTGAATTAAAAAAGGAAAGTATAGGCTTTAATTTTTATATACTTCCCTTTGATTGTTTTTATTTTATTGTTGTTGGTGGTGGAATGCTTTATTTTGATGTTTTTATAGCTTTCTTAGGTCTTTGTACCTTTTATTGTTTTTATGCTCTTATTTTGCTTTTCCACCTTTAGTAGTTTGTGTGTGTTCTTTTGTCTGATAGATAGTTTTTCATGTTGGAATATATAATCTGTATTTCTTCATTGTTCATCGCTTTTATTTCTTCTGTGCTTTTGTATGTTTTGTATGTTCCATCTTCATTTATTGGTTTTACTATGGTCATTATAAAGGCATGAATATTTTGATTTCCCTCTCTACTTTCATCATGAATTGCTAGGTCTACTATCATTCCCTCTTTTACAAAATTGGTTTTAACATATTCTTCCTCCAATAATCCCAAGAAAAAAGCTTAAGAGTCATCTCCTAAGCTTTTCA
>JAEZZN010000101.1 GCA_023418535.1 Bacillota bacterium
TATGATGATTTGTTTATTCCGATGAGTCAAATTAAAAATGTTTTACCAAATGTAAAAGATGCGTTTACGTCACCGAATAATAGATTTTTAATAACAGTGGAAGAAGATCAAATAAAGGTTTATAATATAGAAGAGGGTTTTATAAATCCTACTGCACTTCATGAAATTGATATTGAAGCATCTTCCGATGTAGTGATGACAGAATGGTCGATTGGTAAATATGTTGAATTATGGAAAAAACATTTTGAAGGAGAAAAAGAATGAAACAAGAACTGGTAGCATTATTTAGTAATAATTCAGGATATATGTTAGTCTCGATAATAATCATCGTAGCTGCTATGGTTTTAACTTTCTTAGTTAATCTCATTGCCAAGAGTTTACGATTTGCAAAATATGTTCCGGGAATGCTTTTACTCTTTATAGGCATGTTTTCCCTATTTATGGTAATCAACAATTTATTTGCAAAAAGTTCCTTGGATAATATTCTCATAGCCTTGTTCTGTATTTCTTCAGGAATTATTGCACTACTTTTTGCTATGATTATTGGAATTATTACCAAGAAAAAGTAGACCGTTTTACTTCACAGAACAGGAATAAATCATATGATTAAATGGTAAAATAAGGGCTGATGTCAACCGATATGACAACAGCCCGTTTTTTATACATTAAATTTAAATAAAACGACGTCTCCATCTTTCATAATATATTCCTTGCCCTCAGAACGGATTAACCCTAATTCTCGAGCATGCGCCATGGAGCCGGATTCTATAAGGTCTTCATAGGCGATGACATCGGCTTTGATAAAGCCTCGTTCAATATCGGAATGAATTTTACCGGCTGCTTCCGGTGCTTTTGTACCTTCTTTAATCGTCCATGCTCTTGACTCCATAGGTCCTGTGGTAAGGAAACTGATTAAACCGAGTAGATGATATCCTGCTTTAACCAAGCGGTCCAGTCCGGAATCTTTAAGCCCTAATTCTTCTAAAAACATTTCTTTTTCCTCCGGATCGAGCATGGCAATTTCGGATTCAATTTGTGCTGATATCAGTACTAATTCATCGCCACGTTCATTTGCATATTCAAAAACTTTTTGCACATACGGCAATTCATTTGGGGTTTTATTAACATCGTCTTCAGATACATTGGCCACATATATAACCGGTTTGTTTGTAAGTAACTGAAAATGATGAATAAGTTGTCTTTCTTCCTTGGTCAATGAAACACTACGCGCAGGTTGACCATTTTCTAAGGCCACTAAGATTTTTTCTATGGTTTCAAGTTCCGGTCGCAATGTTTTATCCGCTTTTGCTTGTTTTTCTACTTTGGTTCTTCTTTTTGCTAATTGTTCTAAATCGGAAAATATTAATTCTAAATTAATGGTTTCGATATCACGTATGGGATCAATTGAACCGTCAACATGTATGATGTTTTCGTCTTCAAAACATCGCACCACATGAACAATGGCTTCAACTTCACGAATATGGGATAAAAACTGATTTCCCAGACCTTCACCTTTACTGGCACCTTTGACAAGACCTGCAATGTCATAAAATTCTATACTGGTTGGAACGATTTTTTCAGATTTACTCATCTTTGCCAAAACGTCCAATCTTTCATCGGGAATGGGAACAGCCCCTACATTGGGTTCAATGGTAGCAAAAGGGTAGTTTGCTGCTTCCGCTCCAGCTTTTGTGATGGCATTAAACAAAGTGGATTTTCCAACATTTGGTAAACCTACAATACCTAATTTCATAAATTCCTCCTCTTATACCTTTATCAAATAAAAAAAGTAGTATGGTTATAATTATTTTTTTATTATAACATAGTTTTAGCTAAAAATATTATGGAAAGACAATTATATGGATTTCCATTGTATGGGTTTTTATGATAAACTATACATTAGGATTTCCATATAAAAACCAGTAAATAAAAAGAAAAGGCGGGATGTAATTATGAGTGCTATCGTCATCAATGATTTAAGCAAAAAATTTGGACGAGAGTATGTATTAGATCATCTGAACTTAGAAATACTAGATGGTGAATTTTTTTCCATCCTTGGCTTACCAAAATCCGGTAAGACAACATTAACTCAAATATTGCTTAACTTCTTAAAGCCCGGCAGTGGAGAAGCTAGAATTTTTGATATGGATGTTAGAAAAGATTCAAAAACCATTAAAGATTTTTGTTCATATGTATCCGAAGATGTTTGGATGTATGACAATATGAAACCGGATAGTATCTTTCACAAAACCTTACGGTTTCATGGTTCAAACAATAAAGAAGTACTTGAAGAATTAAAAGATTATTTTAATTTTCATGAAAAGAAAAAATTTGGTCAATTAAGTTTACGGGATAAAAAGTTGGTAGCAATCATTAATGCTTTAATGGTTAGCCCTAAATTAGTGATTCTAGACGAGCCAACCCTCGGCTTAGATGGGGAAACCATCGAGAAACTTTTTGTTCGATTAAAGCAATTACAACGAGAAGAAGGACTGACGATATTAATGTTGACAGAATCCCTTCCCCTTGCTCAAAGATATAGTGATCGGGCTGCATATCTATATCAAGGTGAAATCAAAACCATTGAACATTTAAAAGAAAGGGATGGACGAGATAAGATTTTACGAATCTTTGATTCTCCTATTGTAGAGGATCCATTTTTAGAAATTGGCGCAAAACCGGTACTAGGTGATCCGGAAACGACAATGTTTTATTATGACGGCCCCTTGCCAGTCCTTACGGAAAAAATTGCTTTGTCCAATATTAAAAATTACAATTTGGAAGATGCAACTTTAAAAGATAAAATGGAAGCTCAATATAAAGGAGGCACCCAAGAATGAATTTATTCGGTTTAGAATTTAAAGCTAATTTTGGCAAAATGATTGCTTGGGCAATTGTATTAGCTATTTTAATCGGTCTGACTTTGGCTTTCTACCCACTTATGTTAGAAGAAAATACAAAATCTCTTTTTGATTCTTTTTCAAATGGACTTGGAACATCCCAAAAAGCCATCTTCGGAATGGAAGACAAGATAGATTATACCAATATGCCCCAATACATCGCTTTTGTATTTCAATATATAGCGGTTTTAATAATGATGTTTGCTATGCAATTAGGAGCCAACTCTTTATCGAAGGAGCAAGCTTCTGGTAACATCGAGTACATCTATTCCAACCCCATTACGAGAAATGAAATTGTAAGTGATAAGTTTTTTGCTAATTTATTAATTTATCTTATTTTTCTCGTATTGTTAGCCGGTGTAACGATTGGTGTTTCCTTTGTTATTCAACCTATCGATGTAAGAAAACAAGAAATCTTACTCAGTGTAGCTAAAATCTTTTTGGGCATTTTATGTTCCGGTTTGGTATTTTTAGGAATAGGATTCTTTATTTCTTCTATGATGAAAAATAACAGCGGTGCAGATGGGATTTCTGTTTTACTTGTATTTTTACTTGTTGTTTTAATCGTTGTAGGAAAAATATTTGGTTATACGACGTATACGGGATATTCTGTATTAGAAGCCTTTAAACCAATTCATATGCTTCAAGGTAACCTTAATTTTATAGGGATGGGCATTAGTCTTCTGGTGTTTATCTTAGCTATGGTTTTGGCTTATGTCATATATGGAACGAAAGAATTAAAATATTAACATCAAAAAGAACTTTCACGTTAAGGAAGTTCTTTTTTTTGCCTACTGAATCGTTTCAAAACCACAATCGTTTATGGTATCATGTATATATCTAAGGAGGGTGACATGGAATACATCATTGGATTGGATTTAGATGGTACATTATTAAATGATGAAAAGGTCATTCGGGAAGAGGATCTTGCCATCATACATAAATGGCTCAAACATCAACTTGACGTAGTGGTAGTAACGGGTAGAAGGTATTATTC
>JAEZZN010000095.1 GCA_023418535.1 Bacillota bacterium
CCTCCATGGCGTAGAGGTAGAGGGGATCGAAAATATTACCAAGCAGGATATCCAATTTGCCAAAGAATTCGGCTATGTCATTAAATTATTGGCTGTCGCAAGACAGCGAGAGGACGGCATTGCCACCGCAGTGTATCCGGCCTTTGTTCCGCAAGATCATCCCTTGGCTGCCGTGCGCGGTGCGTACAATGCAGTGTATGTAGTGGGCAATGCCGTGGACGATGTGATGTTCTACGGCAAGGGGGCCGGTTCATTCCCGACGGCCAGCGCCGTCTTGGGAGATGTGCTCGAAATTTGTCGACACATTCGCTATGGTATGACAGGGAAGGATGCGTGGTTGAAGCAGGATAAACCGGCGACGCAAGCCGATCCGCTGCAATTGGAGTCTTCCTACTATGTGCGTTTGGTGGTGGAAAATGCACCGGGCGTATTGGCCGATATCGCCGGCGCATTTGCACTTGACGGTATCAGCATTCAGACCATGTGGCAAAAGGGGGACCAAGGCAATACCACGGACTTGGTCATGGTCCTGTATCCGGCCAAGCGCCAACACATACTCAGTGTACGGAAACGCTTGGAACAATTGAATTGTGTACGTCGCGTTGCCAATATTATTCGCGTGTTCAAGGTGGATGAAAATGTTGCCCATTAAGGTACGAGTGCCGGCTACGACTGCCAATATCGGCTGTGGATTTGATGTGTTCGGAGCGGCTTTGAATCTCTATAATGAATTGAGTTATGAGTTGAGCGAAGAAGACGGTGTCCGCGGAGAAATCAGCGGTGAAGGTGAAGATTTCCTGCGCTTTGAGGAGAGCAATTTAGTGCTCAAAACCATGCTGTACTTGGCGAAGAAATACGATCGTACACTGCCGGCGGGGCAGATCCGTTTACACAACAATATTCCGCTTTCCAGAGGATTGGGAAGTTCTTCGGCGGCGATCGTCGGCGCGTTGTTTCTCACCAATGAAGTATTGGATTTGAAATTGAGCAAAAAAGATCTTTTACAGGAGGCAGTCAGTATCGAAGGACATCCGGATAATGTCGCACCGGCATTAATGGGGAATTTTACGGTTTCCTTTGCAGTCGATGGAAAGTGGCAAACCATTGAGCACGAGGTTCCGGGGGATTGGCGTTGGGTAGTCGTTTGGCCGAACCAGCCCGTTTCGACTGCTGCGGCGAGACGAGTGCTCCCGACAGAAGTTGCGTTGCAAGCGGCGATCGGTAATGTGACAGGGGCGGCACTCCTGCTCAGTGCCATCGCCCAAAATCGGCCGGAGTTATTGAAACAGGCTTTTCAAGATCACTTGCATGTACCGTATCGTCTATCCTTGATTGAGCAAGGTGCAGCGGTCATTGAAGCAGCCGAAGGCGCCGGTGCTTATGGAGCGACCATCAGCGGTTCCGGAAGTACCATGTTGGCGATTGCAGCTGCGGAAAAAGCCGAAGCGGTGGCGCAGGCGATGCAAGCAGCTTTCGGTACAAAATACCAACCACAGGCGAGAATCCTCTCTATTTGTCAGCGGGGAGTACATTTAGCTGAATAGCAGAGACCTTGTGATATAGGAAAGGTAACGAGTGTTTACAACTGATTGAGACGCTCTTGGTATTCGTTACTTAAAGTAAATTTCTGCTTGACAAAAAGGCGGAAAATTCTTATCCTATTGTATAGAGTATCGGGACGTAGCTCAGTTTGGTAGAGCGCTACCTTGGGGTGGTAGAGGTCGCATGTTCAAATCATGTCGTTCCGACCATTTTATTATTTGGCTACCATATTGCAGGTACCATAAGGCAAAAATGAAGCCAAAGAGAAAATCTCTTTGGCTTTTATTTAACGATTAAAGGAGTGAATTAGTATGGAAAAAACTTTAGTATTGGTCAAACCAGATGGAGTCCAGAAGAAAATTTGTGGTGAGGTAATTTCTCGCTTTGAACGCAAGGGATTATCCATTGAAGCTATTCGCATGGAGCAAATCAGTGAAGAATTAGCGAAAAAGCATTATGCCGTACATGAAGGCAAACCGTTTTTTGCCGGTTTGATTGAGTTTATTACTTCTGGTCCTTTGTTGGCCATGGTAATCAGCGGCGAAAATGCTATTGCAGCAGTTCGTCAAATTAACGGCGCAACAAATCCAATTGAAGCAGTACCAGGATCTATCCGTGGTGATTTTGCTACGTCCATTGACGAAAATATCGTGCATGCTTCAGATGCGCCTGAAACAGCAGCTCAAGAAATTGCTTTATGGTTTCCAGGATTATAAGGAGGAATTGCTATGAGTAAAGTGTATACGAAAACAGGAGATAAGGGAACTACTGGTTTGTATACGGGCCAGCGCGTGGAAAAGGGCAGTTTAAGAGTAGAAGCTTATGGGACTATTGACGAAGCACAGGCCGCCTTGGGTCTAGCACGGGCAGTGGCTACTCATGCAGAAGTAAAAGAAGATATTATCAAGCTGGAAAAAGATTTGTGGATGTTGATGGCAGACGTGGCTAGCATTGATAAACAAGCCTCTATCACAGATGATCATGTGTCAGAACTAGAACATATAATTGATAAATATGATGCTCGCCTAGAG
>JAEZZN010000116.1 GCA_023418535.1 Bacillota bacterium
TTAGGAAAAATTAGAATTGCAACAGGTGGGACAACTGAAAGCAATGATAAAGCAGAAAGTGAATCAAGAAAAACTATTGATGCTTTCTTAAAAGAAAACCATAAATAAAAAAATACTTGGATATTTATGGACGGTAGAAAATTAAAATCTATCGTCTTTTTTTGCGCTAAAAAGGAGGTAGGAAATGAAAGTGATCTAAAGAATTTATAACAAGAGTTTCTACTTCATCAGTGTTTAGTGAATTGTTTTCACTTATTTTTTAACCTTGCAAAAGTTCTGTTACAGTTATCCCGAGCACATCAGCGATAGGAATAAGTAATGTAACATTAGGCATACTATTTCCTCTTTCCCATTTACTGACTGTCTTGTCCGATACAAATAATTTATAGTTCTTTTTGATTCATTGATTTTTCTTTTCGAATCTCACTAAGGAATTGTCCAAATTTTTCATTTGATTTGCTACATATCTACACCTCCTAAGATCATCTCACCCATATTTTAGGTGAAAGACAATCTACTAGCTTACTATACTTTTAGGAGAATTCTTTTAAAAAAGTCCACGAAAAAAGTTGTGTAATAAAGTCTCTAAAAAAGATCTTAATATAAAATGGATAGATGAAAACAAAAAAATGGGATAATTGGAAAAAGGTAAAAAGAAAAAACAAAAAGAAAAAATATGATTTTTTTAAAAAAATTTTTTATTTACTGTTTTTTTTTTTTTTATTTATGATACAATGTATATATAACTCTATAGTTAAAACTATATATTTAAACCAAAAAAGGGCGTTATATAGCCGTATTTTACAAGATTTTTAATTAATATTTTAAAAATCGACACAGTATTTATAACATTTTCTAATTTTGATATATGATAATTCTATAAACTCATATAACATATATCCTATGTTATATAGCTATAAAGATTAATAACGCCTTATCTAAAAAAAATTAAGGAGTCAAACATGAAGAAATTACCCAAAGTAAAATTGGTAGCTATTTTGTTAGTTTTTGTAATGATGGTTACCTCTTTTCCTCTAAATGTATTTGCAAAAGTTCCATCTACGCAAAATTCAGCACTGCTGATGGGTGAATGGGATTTTCCAACAAAATATCGGTTAGTAGATTCAACTTTGAAACAACAAGGGTTGTCCTTCTTTAAAGTGGATGCCACCAATCGCGTGGTAGAACTCAAATGCACCACGCGTGCGTCGGCAACTGCAGCGGTGTTTGAGTGGATTTATCTGCGTTTAGATCCGGAATTGGCAAAATACGTGACGGAGATTTCAGCAAAAAACACAACGAATATTGGTGTTCAAGTTGGATACTGGCGTTGGTTCGAAAAAGTTCAACCGGATACCATCGCGGAACTTCAATTAACTGGAACAAGATCCGATAAAAAAGACCCCTATAGTCAATGGACCAACGATGCGATTTATCGTGTGCCATTTTATGCCAATTCATCGGCAGCTCCATATCCAAAAGTATCCAAAAAATACGAACGAAATAGTATCTTTATGGGTAACTGGGGCGTATTTCCGCTCATGCCACTCGAGGCTGAACGCTATGAGTGTATGATTCGCATCCAACTGAATGAAGAAGTGGAAAATATCCGCAAGGCAACAGGCAAGGACCTTTTCGGTGTGCAATGGAGAATTCAGGGCAACAAAGAAAAAGATGGTACAGCAGTGATTTCCAGAGGATCACTCAACAGAGGGACTGCGATTGATTTAAGACCTCAATCTATAGAAACAAATAAATCCAACTGGTTGAATGCGCCCTCCGTACACAAAGTAACCACCAAGTTGGAAGGTAAAATCATCGGAGATAATGGAAAACTCAGCGACGAACTCCAAGGTACAGGCAAGACGCTCGTACGTGTGCAAAATACGATTATGAACAACTTGCTTTACAGAACCGCCCTGAATCTTAAACGTGAAGTGTCATTTCACGTACAAATTGATCCGAGACTGTTATCTTATGTAGAAGATGGCGATTACGTAAAAGTATGGCAAGTGTATCGTGAATCAGCGGTATCTAAACACGAGGGGAAAGGATATCCTATTGTTAAAATTCCAAAATCTGCTTTTCAAAATGGAAAAGTAGAAATTCGTGTGGATGCAAATAAAGCTTCTAAGACGAGTTTCGGCGAAGTTTATCCTGAGGAACCTGGCGTTGTTTACGTAAACAACGTGGAAAGCATCTTGAACACTTCTACTTCATCTCCTTTTATTAGCGCTAACTTTGTAGATATTCCTTTGAAGCCAGATGCAATGAAGGAAGCGGCAAATGAAAATACCTTTGAACAATTTCAAATTGCAACCTGGTTTACCGATGTAAAAGACGGTAATCAACGCCAAGTGAGAAACTCCTTTGCAAGTTCTTATTTAAATGTCTATCCTCTCACTGTCAATATGTATCGCGTGAATGCAGAGAATCAGCTGATTACTGAAAACTTTCAAATTATTTCCAAAAAGCCTTTGGAACAGACATCACCTAAAGAAAAAGAAAAAGCGAAGATCAAATCGCTGGTCACCACCATGTTCAAGGGAGAGAGCCTAAAGACAAAGGATGTACTCAGCAACTTCTCAGTGCCGGGACATAAGTTCGTATCATCTATTCCAGAAGAGATTACGGTTTCGTCTTCCGGACAAAGTGTTGATGCGTTCTATCTGCCGGCCATCCTCCCGGTAGAAGATCCTAAAACGCCAACACCGGAAGGGTATCACCGTGTAACGTTCTCGGCTGGCGATAACGGCAGATTCGAAAATATTGAAGATAAAAAGCAAATTACTATTTTTGATGTATTAGATGGTGAACATTTTGATGAGTCGATGGCGCCAAAAGTAACAGCGAATGAAGGCTTCACGTTTCATAAATGGAACTATGACTTTACTCTAGCCATTACCAAACGGACGGATGTTACTGCACAATATATTGAAGCCTCTAGAATTCCACATACACTAAAACAAGAAAGTAATAAACTGACTGCAAAAGTGGATGTGACACCTGAAAAACCCATTGATCCAGACACGACGATGATCTACGTTGTTGATGTGAATGGGAACCCTCTTTTGGATAATGAAGGAAGAGAGCTCATCATTCCTGGACAGGTGGATGCGGAAGGTATTATTCGTGCAGATATCCACGCAATCCCCGATGGCACTGAAGTGAAAATTAAGCTTAAAGAAAAAGATAAAGGTGAAGTCCTTTCTGAGCAAAGTCTGCTTATCAGCAAGGAAAAACCAAATCCGCCATCTTTGGAAGTTCCTAACGGAAACGACCAAAATGACATTGTAATTGGCGATTTGGTAGACAATGTCTATATGGTTGAAGTCGTTGCAGGAGAAGACTTTATACAACTGGAGAGAGTGGATGGCAAATGGCAATCAAGCCTCAAAGGATACACAGTTGAAGAAAGAGGCGGCAAACTCTATCTAAAACCAACAGACAAAGAGGGACTTGATGGTAAGCGCATAAAGGCACGTCAAATTAACGAATATGGCAGACCAAGTGACTGGACAGAAAAAATTGCTCACACGATTTTTGATACGGAAAAAGTAACTGGTTTTGCTGTAACAAAAGATCCGACCAAGAGGGATTATCGTAACAATGAGCCTTTCAATCCAACAGGTATGGAAGTGACGCTCACTGACGTAAATGGCAACAAGAAAGTGATTGATTCTGCTCACTTTTCCGAAAACAACATTACCATCTCGCCTGCTCAAAATGAGAATCTTACTGTTGAGAAACATAACGACAAGAAAGTGATCGCCACCATGGGTGATTTTAGTGGCCAAACCCAAGGTGTTCTCAAAGTCGCTTATGAAAATCAAACAAAACTTGCAGTAGAACCTATTCATACAGGCGACATCGTTGTCAAGGGTAAGACAGATCCTGGTGCAGTAGTGACGATTGACTACACCGGTTCCAATGGTGTGGCTCAAAAAGATAAGGTCGTTGCCAATGATCTGGGTGATTATGTGTTCAAGATTGAACCGGCACACTACCCCTCTGATTTTAAGGTAAACGCAAAAGCAGAGGGTAAATCAGCGGCCACTGAAATCGTTGAGCCTGTGCGTCCGAATACCAAAGACTTGCAAGAAGCTATTAAAGAAGGGGAAATTGCGTCAAAAGGCATTGACCCCAATACGCAAGACAAAGAAGATAAAGAACTTCTCGATGCGATAAAAGCCGGAAAGGATTTGTTGGACGAAAACAACGAAGCAAAAGAAGGCAAGACGCAGCAAGAGATTGATGCAGCAGCGAAGAGAATTCGTGATGCCATCAAGGCAAAAGAAGCAGCAGATCAAAAGGATCAGACAGAGCGTGAAAAAGAGGAAAAACGCCAAGCGAATATTGCTGAATTAGAAAAAGCAATCGCAAAAGGCAAAGAATTCCTTCAAGACAATCCGAAGGTCATTGATGAAGACGGAGATAAGTTACAAGAAGCTATCAATGAAGCAGAAAACGATCTTGATAATTTGAAGGATGACAATCGTGGCGATGATCCGTCAGACGCAAAAGTTGCAACGGATATCAAAAATATTAATGATGCGATTGACGGTGCGCGCACCAAGAGTGATCAGCCGACAATTGACCCGGTTAAAAATGGAGCGACAACTATTAGCGGAACGGGGCATGCTGGAGATACCATTACTGTAACCTTCCCCGGTGGATTTACGCAAAATACGACGGTAAATTCGGAAGGCAAATGGACAATGGTTGCACCGAAGGCACTGAACAGTGGAGAAAGTGTGAGTGCAATTGCAAAAGCAGACGATCCTAAGAAAGTTGCTTCAGACCCGGCAACTAAGCAAGTGGGATTGAACACCGAAAAATTGGAAAAAGCCATTGAAACGGCAAAACCGATCGTCGATAAAGGCTTGAATGAAGAAAGCCCCATCGATCAAGAACTGAAAGGCGCATATGAAAACGCCAAAACGGTGCTGGAA
>JAEZZN010000023.1 GCA_023418535.1 Bacillota bacterium
ATTTTATCTCCATCAAAAAGTATCGGTCTTTTTACAAGCATTCCATTAGTTGATAGGAGTTCGTATTTTTCCTCTAAATCCATATCTTTAAGTTTATCTTTTAAATTATTTTCTCTATAAATAGCTCCTGAAGTATTGAAAAATCTTTTTATATCAAGACCTGATTTTTCATGCCATTTCTTAAGCTCTTCTTTTGTTGGATTTTCAGTATCTATATTTCTATATTCATATTCTATATTTTTTTCTTGTAATAATTTTTCTACACCTTTACATGTTGTACATCTTTTATAACAAATAAGTTTCATAATTCACCTACCATTTATTTCCTTTATCAAATTGTTCTTTTATTTCTTCTCTTGAGTCGTCTACCAATTTAACATGGCAATAGTTTATTGGTATATTTTTTGATCTCCATTTTTCTTCATACTCAGTAATGATATTGTCCGGTTTTTCATCCATAGTTAAATCATAAGAATAATCCAAAATTTCATATCCCATTTCCTTAAAATATTCTAAAGAATCTATGAAAAATTCTCTGTCATCTGTTTTAAACTCTATTTCTCCACCTTTTTTTAAATAGTATTTATACATATTTAAAAATCTAGGATGCGTAAGTCTTCTTTTATGCTGTCTCTTTTTTGGCCATGGATTACAAAAATTAATATATATTTTAGATATTTCATCTTCATCAAAATATTGAGGAGCATTTTGAGCAAGAGCTCTTACACCTCTTATATTTTTCATTTCACTATCTTTAAAATCTCTAGCTGCATATACAAATACATTTGAATCCATTTCAAGACAAATAAAATTTTTATTTGGTTCTCTTTTGGCTTTTTCTACAATAAAAGCACCATAACCACCACCTATTTCAAGCTCAATTTCATTGTCATTTCCAAATATTTCTTTCCATTTTCCTTTATTTTCTTTTGGGGATAAATATATTAATTCATTTTCTTCAAGTTCTGGTATCGCCCACTCTTTATATCTCAATCTCATATAATTCTCCTTATTTAGATATTATATCAGATTTAAATTTTAGATAATATAAAAAGAAGGATAGAATTTTCTATCCTTCCTCTGTAAAATTATTTTATTTTTCTTGTTTTAATTCTGGTTCTTCAAAACCAAATACATAAGTTAATATTGCTGCAACTACCACACAAATTGTTAAACCTATTACAGCATGCATAAAGTTTCCTTCTTTACCACCTGCGAAAGTTGGTAGAGTTGTTAATCCACCAAATACAAATGATTGAGCAGTAACTCCATTAGCTCCTATATATGCCCCACCTACTGCACCACCTATTAATGCTGCGATAAATGGACGTTTTAATATCATAGCCACACCATAAATTGCTGGTTCAGTAATACCTGAAAATGCAATTGTCAACGCTGTTGTCAATGAGTATTGTTTTCTCTTTAAATGTCTAGCTTTTAGCCATACTCCTAATGCTGCACCCATCATAGCGAAGTTTGTAGCAAATGTAAATGGAACTATATAGTCATATCCTTGAGTTGCAATATTTTGAATCATAATCGGATTAACTGCCCAGTGTAAACCTACTGAAACTAGAGCATTCCATCCACCACCTACTAAAGCTCCTGCTAATAGTGGACTTGATTCAATTAAACCATTTATTAATTTAGCTATCCAGTTTGAAACATTATATGTGATAGGTCCTATAACTATTAATGTAAGAGGAATCATTACTGCAAATGAAATCATAGGTACAAACACTAAATGTCCACCTTCTGGTATAGATCTTCTTAAGAAATTTTCTAAATATGAGAATGCTGCAACTGCTATAATTACTGGGAATACTGTTGATGCATAACTCATCAATATTACAGGTATTCCTAAGAATTCAGTTCTAGCACCATTTCCTATTTCACCCATCATTGCTATTAAATCTGGGTGGATAAGAGCTGCACCAATAATCATAGATAGTACTGGATTTGCTCCAAAATGTTTAGCTGTTGTATAAGCTAATATTACTGGTAAGAAATAAAATACTGTCATTGATGCTATTGTCAAGATTTGATAAGTTCCTGAAGTTTCGCTTAGGAAACCTAATTGACTAGCTAATATAACTAATGCTCTTAAAATACCAGACCCTGCAAAAGCTGGTAATACTGGTGAAAATATTGCTGAAATTGTTGTAAAGAAGTTTCCTTTCTTTCTTCCTTCACTTTCACTTGAACTTTCAACTGTAGATTGACCACCATGAGTAAGTTTTCTTAATTCATCATATACAGCAGAAACACCTGATCCAATTATTACTTGGTATTGTCCACCTTTTCTAACTACAGATACAATCCCATCTTGGTTTTGTAAAACTTCTGTGTTTGCTTTTGATTCATCTTTTAAATTAAATCTTAACCTTGTAGCACAGTGGGAATAGTCATTGATATTTTCTTTTCCGCCTACATTATGCAATATAATTTTCGCTAAATCTTTATTTTTCATATCTTTCTCCTAGGATTAACAATTTATTTTTATATCTTTAAGATCAGATTCTAAATCTTGACCTTTTTCTTCTATCTCTGCAAGCATATCTATACGTCTTTGATGTCTTCCACCTTCGTATTCTGTTTCTAACCATTCTTTAACTATCATCTTAGCAAGTTCTGAACCTATAACTCTAGCACCAAAAGCTAAAATATTTGAATCATTGTGTTCTCTTGATAGTTTCGCAGAATATGGTTCACTACAACATACTGCTCTTATACCTTTTACCTTGTTTGCAGCTATGGATATACCAACGCCTGTTCCACAAATCAATATTCCTCTATCATATTCTTTATTTGCAACTGCTTTTGCTACCTTTTGTCCATATATAGGATAATCTGTTCTTTCATCAGTGAAAGGACCTAAGTCTTCTATTTCGTGACCTAATGACTCTACATATTCTATTATTTCTTTCTTTAAATCTAATGCAACGTGGTCGCAACCAATAGCTAATTTCATATTTCCTCCTATAGACTTTTTAGTTCTTTTACTATTTCTTCATATGATTTTTCTTTGCCAAATAAGGATGAAGTTCCTAACACGAAACCTTCAACTCCTTTAGCACTTAAGTTTTCTATTCTTTCTGGAGAAATTGCTCCATCTACAAATACCTTGTAATTATATTTACCCTTTAATTTTACTATTTCTTCTATTTTTTCATCTACATAGTCTAAATATTTTTGTCCAGCAAATCCAGGATTTACAGTCATAACCATGAAATAATCTACTAGTGATAAAAGTGGTTTTACAAATTCTAAGCTAGTACCAGGGTTTATAGCTATACCCGCTTTTTTACCATGATCTTTTAACTTTGCCAAACTACGTGCTGGATGTAAATCTGCTTCCGGATGTATATATATAATATCTGCACCTTTTTCTACAAATAAATCTATGTAATCTCCAGGGTTTTTAGTCATTAAATGAACATCTACTAATTTATCTGTATTTCTTCTAATGGATTCTAGATCCTGTAATCCCATACCATAATTAGGTACAAATTGACCATCCATTATATCTACATGAAAAATGTCGATACCTGCTTTATCTAATTGTTCTACTTCTTCTTTTAAGTTATCAAAATTAGCACACATCAATGATGGGCAAAGTAATATTTCTTTCATGATTCCTCCTTTTAAATTTGGGTAAACGTTTACTGTCATTTAAAATATACTATTTTTTTTTCTATTTGTCAACCTTTATCCCTGAATATTTCCTATAATTGCAAAATTTTACATTGATTTGATATAATTATTTCATATAAAGCAATCCAGGAGGAGTTGTGTCAAATTATTCTATAAAAGATGTGGCGAAATTAGCTGATGTATCTATAGCAACAGTATCTCGCGTCTTAAATAAAAAAGGTAAATATTCAAAAGA
>JAEZZN010000049.1 GCA_023418535.1 Bacillota bacterium
ATGGTTTACTAAGAGAATATTATCCCAAGAAGACAGACTTATCTAAAATATCTGTTAATGAGTTAATTAAAAACTTAATGGAGCTTAATACCAGACCTAGAAAATGTCTAGAATATCAAACTCCATTTGATTTATTTATGCACGAGCTTAGTTTGATCTAAGTGTCGCAATATTATTTGCAATTCATCAAAATAAAAAGACAGCAAATATTTAATATGCTGTCTTAAGTTTATTATTTATTTTTTACCGCTTCCCAAGCATCTTCAAAAGTTTCTGTAAAGTCACCTAAATCACTATATACTTCTTTTTCATCCATTTTATCCATATCAGGATAAATCACGTCGAAATTCTTAATAGATTTAACCGGCTCTAAATCTCTTGCTTTCATAATAGGTGTTCCCTGTTCATCTCCAGACATAGCTGCAATATCAGGTCTACAGAAGAAATCAATTAATTTTAATGCATTTTCATAATTTTTAGCATCTTTTGGAATTGCAAAATTATCTATCCAAAGATTTGTAACTGTTGGTAAATAATAATCTAAATCTGGATTTTCAGCCATTGCTTCTCTTGCTTCTCCAGAATATACAACAGCAATTGCACCATTGTTATTTACCATATGTTGTTTAATTTCATCTTGTAAATACGCTGTTACTAATGATTTTTGATCCATCATCAATTTTTGTACTTCTTTTAATTGTTCTTCACTAGTTGAATTTGCACTATATCCTAAATGCCAATATCCTGGAGCCATAGAATCTCTTGAAGAATCTAACATCCATATTTGACGCTCATATTTTTTATTAAATAAAATATCCCATTCATTCATATCAGCTGGATCTACTTTTTTCTTGTTATATAAAATACCTACTGTACCATAAAACATAGGAATTGAGTATTTGTTTTTTGGATCAAAGTCTTTATCTAAGAAAACTTCTCCAATTTCATCAAAATTTTCAAGTTTTGAATGATCAATTTCCCTTAACATACCTTCTTTTATCATTTTTTCTACCATATATTCTGATGGAACTATTAAATCATAGTCTGATGGAGAGCTTTTAACAACAGTGTACATATTTTCATTTTCATCAAATTCTGAATAATCAACCTTTATTCCAGTTTCTTCAGAGAATTGAGCAAGCAATTCTTTTTTTATTGTTCCTCCCCAATTATAGAAGGAAACTGTTTCTTGATCTTTTGTAGAACAAGAAACTAAGACAAATGTTAATACTAATAATAATGCTAATAATTTTCTTTTCATTAAATATTTTTCTCCTTTTTCTTATTAGATTGTCTAATTTGTGAAATATTAGATGCTATAAGTAATATCAATACAACTACAAACATTATCGCTGAAAGAGCATTTATTGTAGGCTCTATACCTTTTTTTGTCATTGAAAATATCATAGTCGAAATTGTATTTGTTCCTGGTGCAACATTGAAAAATGAAATTACAAAATCATCAATTGAAAGTGTAAATGCCATCATTGCACCAGCAATTATACCTGATTTTATTTCAGGAATAACTACTTTGAAAAATGCTGTCATAGGAGTTGCTCCTAAATCAAGTGCTGCATCTATAAGGTTTCTGTCCATCATTCTTACTTTTGGTAAAACTGATAAAACTACATAAGGTATTGTAAATGCAACGTGTGAAAATATTAGTCTCATTAGTCCTTTTGGAATGTTTAACATTCCAAATAGTACCATTAGAGAAATTGCAATTACTATATCCGGATTTAACACCGGCAAATCATTTAAGCCGAGTATTATTCTTCTTCTCTTTTTTCTAAATTCAGATAATCCTACCGCTGCTAAAGTTCCTATGATAGTTGATATTATGGTTGTTGCAATTGCAACTATTATTGTTGTTTCAACTGCATTCATAATGAATCTATCTTTAAATAGTTCTCCATACCATTTAAGAGAAAATCCTGTCCATACTCCAAATATTCTAGATTGATTGAAAGAAAATACAATCAATACGGCAATTGGCGCATATAGAAAAAGGAAGATTAATATTAAATACAATTTTTCAAAAATATTTGTTTTTGTATTATTCATGCTTACCTCCAGTTTCTACAGATTCTTTATCAAATAATATTGAAATAAATATTACAATCATTAAAAATGTAGCTAGCGCAGATCCATATCCCCAGTTACCTGTTTTTGAAAATGATCTTTCTATTACGTTCCCTACCATGTTTACCATTCCACCGCCAAGAAGTTCTGATACTTCAAATGTTGAAATTACTGGTACAAATACCATGGTTATACCTGAAATTACTCCTGGCATAGATAATGGAAATATAACTTTTGTAAATGTCTTCTTTCTATCTGCTCCCAAATCATATGCAGCTTCTATTAAACTGTAATCTATTTTTTCAAGAGCTGTATATATAGGTAATATCATAAATGGTAGATAATTATACGTCATCCCCAAAACTACTGCAGATTCTGTATATAGAAAGGACTTATACTCAACTCCAAACCAAGATAATATATTATCTAAAACACCATTTTGAGATAATATAGTCACCCAAGCATATGATCTAAGTAAGAAATTCATCCACATTGGAACCATTATTAACATCATTGCAAGTGTTCTATAATTTATATTTAACTTGGTCATAAAATATGCAAATGGATAAGCTATTAATAATGTGATAATAGTAGTTATAAATGCAATCCTAAAAGAAACCAAGATTGATTTTAATGTAGTTCCTTGAAATATTTGTGTAAAATTAGCAAATGTAAAACCGCCATTTTTAGTAAATGCATAATATGAAACCATAAATAAAGGAACTACTATGAAAATTACTAGCCATAATATATATGGATATGCAAAGTCTTTAATTCTCTTCAATTTGTTCCTCCTTTTTCATTTCATGAATTGCATCAGGAACTATTAACAAGCCAACTTCTTGGCCGACTTTTTTATCATATATTGAATGAACTTTATATTCATAACCATTTACATCTACAATCATTTCCCAGTGTACACCTTTGAATGTTACTATTTTTACTACACCAGTAATCATTCCTCTTGAAGGTTCTACTAATTCTATATCTTCAGGCCTAATAACTACATCGATTCTTTCATTTTTTTCAAATCCTTTATCCAATGAATCAAATATATGGTCAGAGAACTTAACTTTATTATCTGAAACTGCAACTGCATCTAATATATTTGACTCTCCAATAAATCTTGCTACAAATTCATTTTTTGGTTCATTATAAATATCGATTGGACTGCCTACTTGTTGTATTCTACCATTGTTCATTACTACAATAGTATCACTCATAGTAAGAGCTTCTTCTTGATCGTGAGTTACATATATAAATGTGATCCCTACTCTTCTTTGTATTCTTTTAAGTTCATTTTGCATGGACTTTCTTAATTTTAAGTCTAATGCTCCAAGAGGTTCATCAAGTAACAAAACTTTAGGTTTGTTTACTAATGCTCTTGCAATAGCAACCCTTTGTTGTTGTCCACCTGAAAGTGAATCTATTGAACGATTTTCAAATCCTGATAGATTAACAAGTCTTAACATTTCTTTTACTTCAGTTTCTATTGTCTGTTTATCAACTTTTTTTAATTTAAGACCAAATGCAATATTGTCAAATACATTTAAATGTCTAAACAAAGAATATTTTTGAAATACTGTGTTTATATTTCTCTTATATGGTGGCACATCTTTTATATCTGAGCCATCAAAATATACATGACCTGATGTAGCAGTCTCAAATCCTCCTATTATTCTAAGAGTAGTCGTTTTACCGCAACCTGAAGGTCCTAATAATGTTAAAAATTCATTTTCTTTTACGGATAAATTAATATCATCCAACACAACAGTATCATCAAATGTTTTTCTTAAATTTTTAATTTCAATAATATTCATATTTCCTCCAGATTAAAAATTAGGTGGATTTGATATCCACAATAATTTTGATACGCCATTATAATTATTTTTTATAAATCTTTCTTCCTCAGTTTTATAGTAGAAAGTTTCACCTTTTTTTACTATAAACTCTTGATTTCCATAAAATAATTTAATTTCTCCCTTTAATACATATCCAAATTCTTCTCCTTCATTTGGATTGTATCTTCTACTTTCTCCATCTTTTTCAAAAGTAACTATTATTGGCTCCATTTCATTTTTAACAGAGTTTGGAACTATCCATTCCATTTTATGTCCAAGTTTTTCATTTGTACCAACAAAAAAATCTTCTTGTTCAAATATTATTTGTTCATCTTCAGTTTCTGAAAAGAAATCTCCAAGATTAGTTCCAAGAGCCTCAAGAACGTCTGCTAAAGTATCGACAGAAGGAGAATTTAAATTTCTTTCTAATTGAGAAATAAATCCCTTTGTAAGTTCAGATCTATCAGCTAATTCTTCTTGGGTTAGCCCCATTTTTTTTCTGATACTTTTTATTTTATCACCTATTTCCATACATCCTCCTTGCTATCTTTTATTAAGTAAAAAACTTAATATATTAAACACTTCTACAATTATAACAGATAAAACTCAGAATACAATACTTTTTTGTTTAAAATTTTATGTTTTTTTTAAGCGTTTTATATGAGATTTTTGTAAACTTTTTATTATGAAAATGTAAATGTAAAATTTGCCAAAAATCTATTATTTTATGTTTAATATATTTAATTGTTATATAATAAAAAACAGGAGGAGATATGAAAACACAAATTATTGGTAAATCTAATATTGAAGCTAGTAGATTAATTTTAGGTTGCATGAGAATGGCAGATAAATCAGTTGAAGAAGCAAGAGATATTATACAAAAAGCTTATGATTTAGGAATTAACCATTTCGATCATGCCGACATTTATGGAGGAGGAAAATCAGAAGAAATATTTGCTGAGGCGTTAAAGCTAACAAATATTAAAAGAGAAGATATTATAATTCAGTCAAAATGCGGTATTAGAAAAGGGCTCTATGATTTTTCCTATGATTATATAATAAATTCTGTAGAAAATATTTTGAAAAGACTTGATATTAACTATCTAGACATCCTACTTTTACATAGACCTGATACTTTAATGCAACCAGAAGAAGTTGCCAAGGCATTTTCTTATTTATACGAAACTGGAAAAGTTAAAAATTTTGGAGTAAGTAATTGTAATCCTGGTCAAATTAAATTATTACAAAAATACTCAAATTTTCCAATTTTAATCGACCAATTACAATTTGGTCCAGCACATACTCCGATGATTGATTCTGGAATAAATGTAAATATGAAAAATATAAACTCAATTAATCACGAAGATAGCATTCTAGAATATTGCAGATTGGAAGATATAACCATTCAGGCTTGGTCACCATTCCAAGTAGACCTTGACCAAGGGTTATTTATGAAACATACGGAATATATAGACTTAACTAATAAATTAAATGAAATGGCAAATGAAAAAAATGTTACACTTGAATCCATTGTAACTGCATGGATATTAAGACATCCTGCAAAAATGCAAATGGTAGTTGGCTCAATGAATCCAAAGCGCTTGGAAAATATTGTTGCAGGCGTAGATATTGATCTAACTAAAGAAGAATGGTACGAAATTTATAGAAGTGCTGGAAATGATTTGCCATAGAGTGGTTATTTTATTAGAAAAATGAAGAGCGGCTTTGCGCCGCTCTTTTTGTATTCTAGATTGTCTGCTTTTTAATTTGAGTTGTTGATTATGGCTCAAGTGGATTCTGGAACGAGTGGTATGCATTTAAAATACCATTTCTAATTTTTCAAATTTATTTTTAATTTCTCAGAAAGATTTTGACCATTTTTCTATTTTTAGACAATTATTTTTAATTTCTCAGAAAAATATGCCGCTTATGCAGCTATTCTAGCAAATTCAGCATTTTTTTGTTACATAAACTTAACATTCTAACTAAAGTTTTCTGAGTTTTCAAATTTATTTCTCAAATATCCGAAAAAGAGGCATTTCCCTTCGGTTTTTTGCAAATTATTTTTCAATTCTCAGAAATGCTATCTGAGTGGTATTCTTTTCATTCAATTCAAACTTTAAAAAAGCAAGCTCACCATCTCTCTCACCAATCTTATTTGAACTGAGAATTATACGAAGAGTTATTATAAGCATTAACATTTCTACAAATACTAGTACTCTTTTCATGAGTGTTCCTTCTAAATGTTTGCAAATTCTTTCGCATTCTTATTTGCCATTTCTACTATATCTTCTGGGAATCCCATTACTTCTAAAAGTTTTATTGCATTTCTTGTGTTTGATGACCCTTCTTGAAGTTTGTATGTGAAAACTACTTTATTATCGATGATATCTTCTTTGAAATGGATATTTCTAACTTTATCTTCCATCATTTTTGTGAGTTCTAAATCATGAGTTGCAATGAATGAAAGTGATTTGTGCTTATCAAGATAATCATTTATACTTGATGAAGCTGAAATTCTTTCAAGAGTATTTGTTCCACGAAGTATTTCATCAATAAAGTAATAAGATTTATTTCCCGATTTAATATCTTCAATTATTCTCTTGAGCGACTTTATCTCTGCTATGAAATAACTGTCGCCATCGATTATGCTATCCTTTATCGCCATTGATGTTAGGATATTGCCCTTTTTCATTACAAATGATTTTGCAAATGCTGTGTTTACTGTTTGAGCTAGTATCGCACTAATCGCAATGGACTTAACATAAGTTGATTTCCCTGAAGCGTTTGAACCGGTAAGCAATGTGTTTTGATTAAAATCTACGTCATTTGAGACGAAATTTTCAATAAGAGGATGAAATATTTCTTCTGCATTGATTTTTATATTTATCATCAAATTCAGGAATTGAATAGTATGGATAAATATTTCTCAAGCTTAAAATTGCTATCGAGGCTTCAATATTTCCAAACTCATACCAGAAATTATAAATATCCGATTTGTGATTTTCAATATTTTTCATTATCTTTGTGTATCTAATAAATGGAAGCATGAACACTGAATTTATCGTATATGTGAATGCTCCAAATTCACTTGTGATGTCATTGTCAAAATAAATTCCACCCTTTGCAATAGATTTTACTTTATTGTACGACTCGTGCAGTCTTCCGTTTCCACTAAAATTAAATTTTAGGACTTTATTGCAAGTATTTATGGCAGATGCAAAGTAGTTTATACTTCTAATTTCACCACTTTTTTTATCCATATTAGTTTTTGTATAAATAAAATTAAATGCAATTATAAATATTAGCGGAAAAAGAAAAACACTGTTAGACGCACTTGCAATTAATAAAATTAAAGGAATCATTCCTTGAATCAAATATCTAATATATTCAAAACTTTTTACACTGATATCTCGATTTAAAAATGGAATAAATCTACTAGAACCTCTTCCTCCTAATTTAGAAAATTCATCGGAAACTTTTTCTCTTTCTTTTTCGTTATTTTCAAAACATGATATGATTTCCTCATCTTCATTTTTTGAACTATCGAGAGCTCTAAGTTTGAAATATAGGATTTCAGAACCAATATCGGAAAATGTATAATTAATTTTATCATAAAATTTTTTTCATTTCTAAATCATTCCAAGTAATACTGTCAACATATTTTCCTTTGAATTGATTTTTTAAAATAGAATAAGTGTTTATTAAATTTTCCTCATCATATTCTTTTTCAAATTCATAATTTTTAAACTTACCAAATTCATTTCTAATTTTTTTCATTATATACTTTTTTCTGGCATTAGCAGTTCCAATAATTATTAAAAGAACTGCTAACACAGCAATTGGTACTTCTATATTTTGTTTTAGAAATTCATATATTTCATTCATTAAAACTCCTAGCTATTTATAAAACCTAATTTCTATACATAGAAGCATATTTTCCATTTAATTCCATAAGTTCGTCATGAGTACCTTCTTCTATTAAATGACCTTTTTCAAGTAAATAAATTTTATCTGAATCTTTAATAGTTGAAAGTCTATGCGCTATTAATAATGTGGTTCTACCTTTTTTCAATCTGTTTAGACCAAATTGAATCATATTTTCAGTTTCTGTATCGACATTTGCTGTAGCTTCATCAAGAACCAGAATTTTTGGATCTCTTACCATAGCTCTAGCAAATGAAATAATTTGTTTTTCACCTGCTGAAAATCCTGAACCAGATTCTCCTACCATACCATCTATTCCACCATCTCTCTGAAGTATATTTTCTCCACCAACCGAGATTAAAGCAAGTTCAGCTTCATTTTTACTAATTTTCGGATCAAATAGTGCTATATTTTCAAATACAGTTCCTTGGAAAATATATGGATTTTGGAATACAATAGCCATTTGTGAACGAACAGATACCATGTCAAGCTCGTTGATGTCAACCCCATCGATTGTTATCTTTCCATTGTTTATATTATAGAATTTATAAATTAAATTCATAATTGTAGATTTACCAGAACCTGTATGTCCAACAAATGCAGCTGATGTTCCTTTTGGAATATCTAAAGATAAATCATGAATAACATATTCGTCTTCATTATAAGCAAAGTTTACATTGTTAAATTTAATTTCACCTTGCATATTTTCAAGTTTTCTTTCACCTTCTTTAAATGGTTCAACTCTTTGAAGTTCAAATATTTGATCAGCAGCTGATTTTGCTGATTGAAGTTGTCCAGCTTGATCCATCAAAGCATTGATATTACTATATAGTTTTGAGTTGTAATCTATAAATACATACAATGTTCCTATTGAGAATAATTCTATACCATTTAATAAATATGAACCAAATACAATAATAACAGCTGCGATAACCACATTTGCTAAAGTATTAGTAAGATTGTTTGATGAATATCCCCATAGAGTAGCCATCTTCCAACCTTCTTTATTCCATTTTTCATTTATATCAGAATATTCATTATAGATTTCTTTTTCTTTATTGAAAGCTTGAATAACTTCCATATTTTGAATATTTTCAGCTAAATTAGCATTCATTTCAGATCTATATTTTTTTAGATTTCCCTGATATGTCAATGATTTATTGAAGAAATCCATGAATACAAAATATAGTATCGGTGTTGCTATGATTGAAATTAAACCAAGTCTCCAGTCAATTATAAATAAAGTGATTAAAAGTCCAACTGTTCTAATAACAATTACTAATATTTGTGAAAATAGTAGTTGAAATAACATTCTAATATCTTTTGTATCATTTGTAATTCTATTTACTATTTTTCCTATAGCATATTTATCAAAAAATTGAACCGGTAAACTAACTACATGTCTAAATGTATCTTTTCTTATATCTGTTGTAAGTGCATTTGATAATTTTGAAAATGAAATATATCCAAGATATGATATTAAAGCTCCTCCAGCTATAGAAGCAAAATATCCTAATACCATAAGATAAAATCTTCTCTTATCAGGAGCTCCTATACCCTCGACTAATTCCCCATCTAATATCTTTCCAAGTATAATTGGTCCTATAAGTTCAATTAGAGTCGCTGTTAATGTTAATATTATTGATGTGATTAATAACCATTTAAATTTTAATAAATACTCTAAAATCTTCTTATTTCTAAATCTTGCTTTAACTTTAGGTTCTTCTAAAATAAAGCTGCCTTGTAAGTTTTCTTTATTCATCTGAACCTCCTAGTTTTTGCATTTCATATTGTTCATAATACCATTTTTTATTTGCAAGTAATTCCTTATGAGTTCCACTTTCAACTATTTTACCTTTATCAAGGACTATGATATTGTCTGCATGTTTAACTCCAGAAAGTCTATGTGCAATAATTATTGTTGTCTTTCCTTTTCTTTGTTCACGAATATTTTTAATAATATTCTTTTCAGTTATTGCATCAACCGCTGAAAGTGAATCATCAAGTATTAATGTTTCAGGATTTTTTATTACAGCTCTAGAAATAGAAACTCTCTGTTTTTGTCCACCAGAAATCGAAATCCCCTTTTCTCCAATCATAGTTTCTAATCCATTTGGAAGAGTATGTAAATCCTTTGTGAAATCTGAAAATTCTATTGCATCCATTACTTCTTTTTCAGTGGCATTAGTTTTACCAAAAGCTATATTATCATAGACTGATTTTGAAAATAGTAGATGTTGTTGTGGAACATATCCAAAACTATCTCTTATGCTTTCAATACTATATTGCTCAATTGGTCTATCATCCATCAATATAATACCTTCTTCTACTGTGTAATATCGAAGCAATTGACGAACTAATGTAGTCTTTCCAGAACCAATTTTACCTACTACTCCCAATGTTTCGCCCTTTCTAATTTTTAAATTAATATCTTCTAATGCATATTGATTTTCTCTAGGATATTTAAAACTAAAATCTTTGAATTCAATATCGCCATTAGCTTCGTATTCTATTGCATTTTCTCTATCTACAACTTCTTCTTTATATGTATATACGTGATACAATCTCTCTATAGAAGCTGAAGCTTCTTGTATAACATTGAATAAATCTCCAAATGCAAACATAGGCCATACTAACATATTTAAGTATAGGAAGAATGTTGTCATTTGTCCTAAACTTAATCTATTTTCGTCCATAAGAAATTGACCAAATAAAAGTGCTGCTACAAATGTAAAAGCAGGTATAAGTCTACTTGATGGAATAAAAAACGCATCTACTTTATATTGTTTATATGTATTTTCGTATAATTTATCCACACTTTCATCAAATCTTTTTTGAGCAACTTCTTGTGTTGAATAACCTTTGATTACTCTTATACTTGTAATATTTTCCATTACACTTTCTGAAATATAATCATAAGATTGTTGTATTCTCATAAATCCTTCATATAGCTTTTTCCCTAGTATTTTTGTAAAAAGCACTAGTAATGGTAAAAACATTACAGATAATAGAGTCATTGGCCATGATACCGTAGTTCCCATAATAATTATAATTATAAGCGGAAATACAGTAGCATCCATAGCAGCTAAAATTCCATATCCTGTTAGTGTTTCAATAGCACCAATATCTTGAGTTGCTTTACTCATCAATGATCCTGTTGAATTCTTAAAAAAGAATATAGGACTTTGTTTTAATATTTTTAGAATAAATTTATCTCTGAAATCTTTTCCTGATTGATAGGAATGTCCAAATAGATAATAATGCCATATTAATGCTGATATATATTTAAGTATTATTACAGCTATAAATATTAAAACAATATTTCTAAGTAAATCAGCGGTTAAAGCATTATTTGCTACAGAATCTATGAATTTCCCAATTAATTGATTTGGTACAGTTACTACTATATTCGTAAAAAGTAATGCAAATATCCCTATCATATATTTATATTTATATTTTTTAAAAAACCAAATTATATGTTTTATATTTTTCATATTTCCTCTTTTTATAGTCTACTTCTATTCATCATCTACATTTATTTTTATAATTTCTAATGTAGTCAATGCATCCTCTACTAAAGCTTCAATATCTAATTTTTCTTCTTCTTTTAAAATATCGTAAATTCTAGGCTTTGTTGCTGGTCTATCAGGTGCAAAAAATGAACAACAATCATCATATGGTTGAATTGAAATATCATATGTATCTATCCATTTTGCCTTATCAATTATATCAACCTTATCCATATTTATTAAAGGTCTTAAAATAGGAAGATTTGTTGCCGCATTTACAACCGATATAGATTGAATTGTTTGACTTGCAACCTGTCCCAATGCTTCTCCAGTTACAAAACCATCATAACTGTGTTTTTTAGCAATTTCTTCACCTATTCTCATCATAAATCTTCTAGCTATAACTGTAGTATATCTTGCTCTACATTTTTTATTAATCTCTGTATAAATGTTTAATAAATTTATTTGATAATATTCAATTTCTCCAATATAAATAGAAAGTTGTCTTGCTAAATCTTTTGCTTTTTCTTGAGCTCTTTCAGATGTAAATGGATATGAATGAAAATGTATTGCTCCTATTTCAACACCACGTGATGCTATTTCAAAACCAGCTACTGGAGAATCTATCCCTCCTGATAACAATAGCAATGCTTTTCCACCAGTTCCTATAGGCAATCCACCAATCGTCTTAATTTTATTCATATACACATATGCTTTTTGGCGGATATCTACATGTATTTCTTTTTGTGGATTCTTTACATCTACACTAAAATTATCGAAATTACGTAGAACTATTCCTCCTACCTTTGCAGCAATTTGCATAGAATTTAATTCAAAAGATTTATCCGCTCTATTTGCAATTGCCTTAAAACTTACATTTTCTTCTATATTTTCATTATTTATTAATTCAATAATTCCATTTTGAATATCTTCGAAATTCTTTTCAACTTGAATAGATGGATATACATAAGACAGTCCGAATACCATTCTTGTTTTTTCTATAATTACATCAAAATCTTCTTTATTAACTTCAATAAATAACTTTCCATGATCTAGGAAATATTCTCCTATTTCAAAGTTTTCAATCGCTTTTAAAATTTGTTTTATAGAATCATTTATAAATTTTTTTCTATTTTTTCCTTTTAACATGAGCTCACCAAAGCTCACTCCTAGCATCCATCTCATTTTATTATCCTTCTTATAGTTTCTATTCGTTCTTCTAATTTTTCTAAAAATTCTTTGGCTTCTTCTAATGTATTATGTTTAGATAATGACACTCTTATACAGCCATTTTTATAATTCTCTTCTACATTTATCGCTTCTATAACTCTACTTTTTTCGCCTTTATTACATGCAGATCCAGTAGAAATATATATTTCATCCATTTCTAAATAATGAAGTAAAATCTCTGCTCCAATCTTTTCTACACAGAAATTCAATATATATGGACTAGAATTTTCTTTTGGAGAATTTATAATTACTCCATTTAATTTTGAAATTTCTTCTCTTAAATAATTATTTATTTCTGATACTTTATTAAAATTATTATCAAGAGTTGACGCTTTTGCAAATCCTAAGATTGCCTGAACATTTTCAGTACCAGAAAAAAGTCCTTTTTCTTGTCCTCCACCAAAATACAATTTATTAAATTTGTTTATATCTTTAATGTACAAAGCTGCTATTCCCTTTGGACCATGTATTTTATGTGAAGAAATTGTGTAAAAGTCAATATTATTCAAACTAATTTCAATTTTGTTTAAGGCTTGAACTCCATCACTATGAAATAATACATTTGGATTTTTTTCTTTAGCTATCTTTGCTAAATGATTGATATCATTTATACTTCCAAGTTCATTATTCACATGAATCGTAGATACTAAATTAGTATTTTCATCGATTTTATTTAGCAAATCTTCTTCATCAACAAATCCGTCTTTATCAATCTTTATATATCTTACTTCAGCCACAGTATTTAAACTTGCTTGATACATACTACTATGTTCTGATTCTGTAATTAAAATATTTTTACCCGATATATCAAAGGAATGGATTATTGAATTATTCGCTATTGTCCCACTCGGTACAAAATACAAATTTTTAGAGCTAATATTCATTTTTTTAGATATAGTTTTTCTAGCCTTATCAATTTCTTTTTCAGCAACTAAACCCAGTCTGTGAAGTGATGATGGATTACCAAATACTTCGTCATATCCTCTAATCATTTCTTCTTTTACAACTTTATCGATTTTAGTTGTTGAGGCGTTATCAAAATATATCATTTTAATCCTCCTTTATGATAATATAATACATGTAATTATATCAAATTAAGAAAGGTTATACCATGATAAAATTAAATGATTATATTGAAAATTCAAATATTTTCAATAAAAAATATATTGTTCTAGATATTGAAACATCTGGCGTCTCAAGAATTCATTCAAAAGTTCTTGTTGCTGGAGTTTTATTTTCAGATGGTAAATTCATACAATATGCCATAACTGATGAAAATGATGAAAAAGAACTTCTAGAAGAGCTTTCTAAAATACTCAATGATCAATATATAATTACTTTTAATGGAGATATATTTGATATCCCATTTATAAAATCAAGAATGGAATTTCATGGGCTCGAACCTTTCATTGAACAATCAAGTTTTGATATTAGAAAATATTTAATCAAAAATAAGTATATTACTGATATAAACAGTTTTTCTCTCAAGGAAGTTGAGAATTATCATGAAATTAAAAGATTTGAAGATTTTGAATTAGATTCTGATATAGATTTTTATACTTTTGAAGAATTCAAAAATAATAATTTTGAAAAATTATTACTTCATAACAAATATGATGTAATAAATACTAATGCACTACTCGATCTAGTAAATAAAATAGAAGAAAGTAAAAATATTTATCTAAATGAAAGAATTATTAAAGTTGATTCAATTTTTCATGAAAAAAATATTTTAGAAATAAAAGGACATATTATACCAGAGATAATGGATTATTTTATAGAAGGACATAATTATAGTCTTTCTGTTAATAATTCCTCATTTAAATTAAAACTTCACATAATTGAAGGTTTTTTATCAGATAATATTAAGGGATTTGTTCATATAATTAATTATGATTCCAATTTTGTAGATACATCTCCTTACAATTTAAGAAAAGATTTAATCCCGATATTTGATAATAGATATTATTTAGAAAATATTAAAAATTTAGTATTGAATATTTTTAATGATATTATAAAATAAATTATATATCAACAAAAATGCCCCTAATGAATTTATCTTCATTGAGGCATTTTTTTATATTCATTTTGTAAAATCTAATTTAACAAAAATTAAATTTTTTATTGTAAACTATTTCAAGTATTCTGCAAATTTTTCACTTAATACCAAAATTTCTGGCACAGACATCGTCTCACTCTTAAATACAATATAGTATGAATTTTCTTTATTCCAAAGAACATGAAGTTCTGCAGAATATGGATTATTATTTATATTCTCTAAAAGAACATCACCATATGGCTTCATATTTAGAACTTTCAAATTTGAATAATCTTTTTTTATACTACTTACAAAATCTGGATTGCTAACTTTTTCATCAAGACGTTTAATCTCTATACTATACGGATATGCTGCATTTTGAAATTTATGTGTTGCTTCACCTTTAAATACAGAGGTTATAGACTTGTCATTAATTTTATATTCTAAACCATTTAATTCTTTTGTAGCACTATTTTCATCGTCAAATTGCTCCAAAATAAATTTAGTTACATCTGGCCTAACTGTTTTAATATCTTCTGTTTGTTCGTTAGAATTCTTATGATTATTTTTTAATTTTCCAAATTGTTTATCAGCTTCAGTAACTCCTTTTTGATTATATTCACCAGTAGCTGAGCTTTCAACATCAATAATTTCTTCGCTATTACAAGCGACTAATAGTGCTGCAATTAAAGCTATAATAAATATTTTAATTTTCATATACATCTCTTTCTTTTTCATAATATATTACATTCTATACAAAAATAATAATCATATCAATTAAAATAAAAAAATAGCATACCAAAAAGATATACTATTTCATAAATTATCTTCAAATTTAATCATCAATATGTATTAAATAATCATTTCAAATATATAATATGTTTTTTTATTAATGTCAGATGTGATAATAAGATACTTGAAATAATCATCCTTATTTTTATTTTGTTTAATAGAATCTATAATTTTTAAATTATGTATATTTATTATTTGTTTTAATTTAGCTCGACTTAAAATTTCAGATATTAATTTCGTATCCTTATCCAATTCAATAACCTTATAGCATTCAGAACATTCAATTTTATATTCTAAATTATCTGAATCTAATTTTATTATTTTTTCACCATCTCCTTGAAACCCCCTTTCTGATTCATATAAAACTTCAGTAGTATAAGACGAACTAATAGTCATATCCCATGAGTTTGATATATTTATCATATTATAATTCAAACACAAAAAAATTATTACAATAAGAAATACTAATCCAAACAAAAATAACCAAAAATATTTTTTCATATTACCTCTTTATTCAAAACCATCAAGATATTGTATCTATTATTTATTTTTCTATTATTATATATTATAACATATAATATATTATTATATAAATAACAAAAAAATTAAATATATATTAATGTTTTTGAATGCTTTTCATCTTTAAAATTTATCGTAAATGGTGAATATCCCTCTTTTATTAGAAGTCCTATCATCATTATTTGTGCAGTCCTTTTATTTCCATCTCCATAAAATTGTGCTTTACATAGAACTAAAAATAAATTTATTATTGCCATATCTTTATTTTTATTTTCAAGATATTTTTCTTGTATTTGTACGAAATGGAAATTTAATTCACTTGAATCTAATGGTGAATAGTTTTGTGTTCCTAACACCTTAATATTTCCTTTTCTAAAGTCACCTAAATTATCAAAATTAGACAAACTGTTACAAGGGGTTTAGATGGTATGATAATAGGTTTTCCTAAAACAAAGGAATCTATTAGGGATATAGAAATCACAAAAGATCTTTATGAGTTATTAATGAATTGGAGAGAAAAACAACGAGATATTTTTGGTGATTTAAAGATGGTTTTTAATAATACTAAGTGCAATTATGTAACTCAATCTTTACCAGCAAAAAAACTAAATAAAGTTTATGAAAATCTTGACATAAAAAAGAGGTTCTAAAATATCTGTTGGGGGTGCTGACTCCTAGCAGATATTTTCTTTTTAAAACAAAAAAAATTGCACTTATTCGTAAAATTCCTTAAAATTTAATCACCACAACTAAAGAAAGGAGA
>JAEZZN010000075.1 GCA_023418535.1 Bacillota bacterium
ATCCGAGGGTATCGCCATTCTCATTTAATCCCGGCTTCCGGGCTGTTCGGCGTACTGGCACTGGTAGGCGGACAGGTTTTGGTGGAAGAGGTATTTCATTATGCTGTTCCCATCAGCGTATTTGTCACCATTGTGGGCGGTATTTACTTCCTGTATCTCATTTTGACCAGAAAATCCGTAATGTAAGGAGAAACCATGCTTATTAAGGACTTATGCAAATCCTATGACGGAAATCTCGCAGTTGATGCGGTGAGTTTGGAAATTCCGAAAGGCTCCGTAGTTTCTTTTATCGGCCCGAACGGTGCGGGGAAATCCACGGTGCTGAATATTATTTCACGACTTTTGGAACGCGACAGCGGTGAGGTGCGTTTTCAGGAGAAAGATATACGGGATTGGAAAAGTAAGGATTTGGCGAAACACTTGGCGATACTGACACAGCAAAATAACATCAATATGAAGCTTACCGTTCGTGAATTGGTACAATTCGGTCGTTTTCCCTATTCCGGCAGCCGCTTGAATGAGGAAGACGAACGGCTGGTCGATGAGGCAATTACGTATATGCAGTTGGAGGAATTTCAAGATCGCTTTATTGATGAACTCTCCGGCGGGCAAAGACAACGAGCCTATATTGCCATGGTGATTGCACAGGATACCGAATACGTGCTGCTCGATGAGCCGACCAATAATTTGGATATCTACCATGCAGCAAATTTGATGAAAACCGCTCGTAAACTGTGCGATGAATTGGGAAAAACGGTAATTCTCGTATTGCACGAAATCAATTACGCGGCGTTCTACAGCGATTATATTTGTGCTTTTGTCAATGGAAAGGTTCATACTTTCGGCACCGTAGAGGAAGTGATGAAGCCGGAAATCTTAAAATCCATTTATAACGTGGATTTTGAAATTATGAAAATCAACGGGAAGCCGTTGACGATTTATTATTGATACTCTCAGTTTGGCAAGGAAGAAGTACGCTTCTTTTGCATAGAATATTTTAGAAGGACGGTTTGTTATGAAAAAAACTTGGAATGTAGTATGTGCCGGTATGTTGGCGTTGTTCTTAACGGCGTGCGGATCGCAAACACCGCAGGAACCAAGCGTTTCAGCAGTACAGTCTGTGAGCGAGTCGACAGAGATTTCCTCGGAAACAGCGGCATCTTCGGCACCGGCGCAAGCGGAAGCCAAACCGACAACGGTAAGTATTACGGCGTTGGATGCGGAGAAAAAGGAAGTCAGCGTAGAAGTGCCTTATGACGCACAGCGCATTGCCGTTATGGATATGGCAAGTTTGGACATCTTGCAGACACTGGGTCTGGGAGACAGAGTAGTCGGTTCTTCCAGCGGTAAAATCGACTATCTGCAAGACATTTTGACCAAGGACTCCGTAGCGAACTTGGGAACGGTAAAGGAAGCGGATTTGGAAGCGGTAAAAGCGGCAAAACCGGATGTTATCTTTATCGGTGGACGTCTTGCCAAATCGTATGATCAGTTGAAGGAGATTGCCCCCGTTGTATTCCTGGGCATTGACCGCGAAAAGGGTGTGGTGGAAAGCACCAAAGAAAATGCCATGAAAATTGCGAAAATGTTCGGTCTGGAATCCGAAGTGGATGCGAAGTTCGCACATTTCGGAGAACGCATTGCAAAACTTCAGGAATTTGCAAAGGGCAAAAATGCCATTATCGGGTTGGTGACCAAGGGAAACCTGAACGTTTTGGGCAATGACGGACGCTGCTCGCTGATCGGTAAGGAAATCGGTTTTGAAAACTTGGGTGTGGACAGCAACATCGACACCTCCACGCACGGAAACGAAGCGTCTTTTGAATTCCTGGTAGAAAAAAATCCGCAGTACATTTTCATTCTCGATCGTGATGCTGCAATCCACGCGGACGGTGCGAAAGCTGCAAAGGAAATTGTGGAGAATGAGTTAACGGCTTCTGTAGATGCCATTGCCAACGGACACAGCGTGTACATGGCGCATCCGGATGTCTGGTATATCGCGGAAGGCGGTATCCACGCGTTGGATGTTATGATTTCGGACATTGAACAGGGAATTGCCGGAAAGTAAGAAATCCGGAGAATGTTCTTGACGGAAATCGAGAGAAACTATAAACTAAATCATAACCTTATAAAGAGTGGCGGAGGGACAGGCCCTGTGAAGCCCGGCAACCTATTCAATTAGGTGCCAATTCCTGCAGTGTATACTGGGAGATGAGGTATGTTGTGTAAGACAAAGCTCGCCCCCCGGCGAGCTTTTTTTGTGGAAAAAGAATAGGAGAAAGTATGAAGCGTTTATTTACTTCGGAGTCCGTGACGGAAGGACACCCCGATAAAATCTGCGACCAAATTTCGGATGCGATACTCGATGCGATTTACGAACAGGATCCGAAGGCAAGAGTGGCTTGCGAGACCTTTGCGACCACCGGTTCCATCTTTGTGATGGGAGAAATTACCACCACAGCTTATGTGGACATTCCGAAGATTGTCCGCCAAACTTTGCGAGAAATCGGCTATACGGATTCGACGTTTGGATTTGACGCGGATACTTGTGCGGTGATTACCTCCATTCACGAACAGTCCCCGGATATTGCGCAGGGGGTGGATACCGCCTACGAGGTACGAGAAGGAAAGGAAGATCGGTACAATCAGGTCGGAGCAGGCGATCAGGGTATGGTGTTCGGCTATGCCTGCAATGAAACGGAAACTTATATGCCTTTGCCGATTTCCCTGGCACATAAGCTGGCAAAACAGCTTGCGGAAATACGAAAAAACGGCACCGCGCCGTTTATTCGTCCGGACGGAAAAACACAGGTGACGGTAGAATACGTAGACGGCAAACCGCACCGTATTACCAATTTGCTGATTTCTACGCAGCATGCCCCGGATTGCACAAGAGAGACTTTGGAGAAAACATTGTGGGAACAGGTCGTGCTTCCGATTGTCGATGCTTCGCTGCTGGATAAAGACACCAAATTCCTGGTAAATCCCACGGGAAAATTCGTCGTTGGAGGACCTATGGGAGATACCGGACTTACCGGACGAAAAATTATTGTGGATACGTATGGCGGTTTCGGACGTTGCGGCGGAGGCGCGTTTTCCGGGAAAGACCCTACAAAAGTGGATCGTTCCGCAAATTATTACGCACGCTATATTGCCAAAAATTTGGTGGCGGCGGGACTTTGCGAGAAAGCGGAAGTGGGAATAGCTTACGCAATCGGAGTGGCACATCCCATGTCGCTGTATGTGGATACTTTCGGTACCGGTAAGTATTCAGACGAACAATTATGTGATATTGTACAAGAAGTATTCGATCCGCGCCCGGCGGCGATTATCGACCAGTTGCAGTTACGCCGCCCCATGTATCGGCAAACGGCGGCTTACGGACATTTCGGACGGGACGATTTGGAACTTCCGTGGGAACATACGGATCGAGTTGAGGTATTGCAAAAGTATTTGAAATAATTGTCGAGGAAAGGAGCCGATATGAGCGCAATCCATGTTACCAGTGAGATTCGCCCCTTAAAAGAGGTATTTGTGCACCGTCCCGGAGAGGAATTACTGAACTTAATGCCGCAGATGCTTTCCGAATTGTTGTTTGACGACATACCCTATTTGAAGCAGGCACAGAAAGAACACGATGCCTTTTGTGAAGTATTTCGTTCGCAGGGAGTACGCGTGCGTTATCTTGTGGATTTGGTGGCGGAAGCCCTGGAAGCACATCCGGAGCAGGAAGAAGCTTTCTTACGCCGTTTTATCCAAGACGGCGATGTCCATATTCCTTACTATCAGGAAGCTTTGTTGGATTATTTTCGGCAATTCACGGACAAACGGGATTTGGTGCGTGCCACTATGCGAGGTGTGAGCGTATCGGAAATTGATGCACGATCCGGACGTCAACGTTCACTGGCGGATTTTGTGGGTATGCGTTCGGTATTCCTGCTGGATCCATTGCCGAATTTGTATTTTACTCGGGATTTTCTCACAAATATCGGAACGGGAACGCTCATTCCCCGTATGTTTTCGTTGACCAGAAGCAGAGAAACCATTTATCCGGAATTGATTTTACGCTATCATCCCGATTTTCAGGGACAGGTGGAGGAGTATTATAAACGAAACAGCGAATTTTCGATTGAAGGCGGCGATGTCCTCGTTCTGCGGGAAGACCTCATTGCGGTCGGTATTTCACAGAGAACCTGCCCGGAAGCCATTGAAGAACTCGCCAATACGTTGTTTCATCGCTCCCGTTCCCGCATTCAAAAAGTGTTGGCTATGTTTATCCCTCATCATAGAGCGTATATGCACTTGGACACCGTATTTACGCAAATTGATACCGACGCTTTTACGTATCATCCGGGCATTATGGATACTTTCCGCTGTTTCCTGCTCGAAAAAGACGGAGACCGTACGAAAATTACGGAGTTTGAAGACTCGTTGGAAGCTATTTTACAGCGGATGTTGGATTTGGATCGAGTTCGACTGTTCCCGTGCGGCGGGGGAGATTTGGTCGCAGCGGAAAGAGAGCAATGGAACGATGGTTCCAATACGCTTGCCATTGCACCGGGCAAAATTATTACCTACGACAGAAACGAAGTCACGAATCAGCTTCTCAAAGACGCCGGTTTCACCGTTTTGGAAATTCCCAGCTACGAACTCTCGAAAGGACGTGGCGGCCCGCGCTGTATGTCCATGCCACTAGTGAGAGAATAAAGGATTTGATACAATAAGAAAAACAGAAGAAATTGAGGAGAAATGCCATGCCAGTCAATCTGCAAGGACGTTCATTTTTGAAATTGTTGGATTTTACTCCCGATGAGATTCGGTACTTAATTCAACTGAGTGCCCATTTCAAGCAATTGAAGCGTACCGGAACCCCACATCGTATCCTGGAAAATAAAAACATTGTTTTATTGTTTGAAAAGACTTCCACCCGTACACGCTGTTCGTTTGAAGTAGCCGGTGCGGATTTGGGCATGGGGGTTACCTATTTGGATCCGGCTTCGAGCCAAATGGGACACAAGGAAAGCATTGCAGATACCGCCAAGGTATTGGGGCGGCTGTACGACGGCATTGAATACCGCGGCTTCCGCCAGGATTTGGTGGAAGAATTGGCGGCAAACGCCGGTGTGCCCGTATGGAACGGTCTAACGGATGAATTTCATCCCACACAGATGATTGCAGATATGCTGACTGTGCAGGAAGAATTCGGTGATTTGCGTGGTAAACGGCTCACTTTCTTCGGAGACTGTCGCAATAATGTTTCCAACTCCCTGATGGTAGTCTGTGCAAAATTGGGTGTGCATTATACCGCCTGCGGTCCGAAAAGTTTATGGCCGGCGCAGGATTTGGTCATGGAATGTCAGAGCATTGCGGCGGAAAATGGATCAACCATTCGCCTTACCGAGGACTTGGAAGAAGGAGCTTCACAGGCGGATGTTCTCTACACGGATATTTGGGTTTCCATGGGAGAACCGAAAGAATTGTGGGCGGAGCGAATTCGCCTGTTGCGTCCGTACCAAGTGAATGAAAATGTTATGAGCATGGCATCGGAACGTGCTATTTTCC
>JAEZZN010000076.1 GCA_023418535.1 Bacillota bacterium
TAAAAGGGCGCTTTCAAAACTAGAGGATAATAATGGAGCAAATAATATAAAAGAAAGTAAAAATTAATTTTTACGTTAAAATTGTTACTTGATTAACAAGGTATTTTTTGATAAAATTTTGTTATAAATATTTTTGGAGGAAATAATTAAAAGAATCAAAAAAAATTATTACATTCATATTAGTTTTTGCTATTGTTATCATAAATATTAATTTGGTATTTGCTGGAAATGTTGATGTATCTAACTTTATTTAGAAGGTGCAAGCAAAAATTAAGAAGAAAAGGAGTATTAATTATGAGAAAATGGATAACAGGCTCAATAATTGCAATAATTATTTTAATACTTATATATATTTTATTTATTTCAAAAATTCTATTTGAAAAGAATGTAGACAAATACATATCAAGTGAAGGAATAAGTGCAGAAGAGATAATAGAAAGGAAAATATATAGAGATAGTAAGCAGGGAGGATATATTGCAAAAATAAGGTTTAAGAAGGATAGAAACTACAATTATAATTTTGAACTACATGGTTATAATCCGTTGGAATATTTTGATTATAACAATATAAATGTCTATATATATGACAATGAAAATGCAGAATATACTATAAGTAACGTCTTAGAAAAACCAATTTATTTTATTGAGAATTAAAAGGGAAAACACGGACTTATAATTCTGTGTTTATTGCATAGTAAAAGTTATAAAAGAAAATAGTAATATTGTAAAAAAGTGATATGGATATCGAAAATAAATGGAAGAATTATTATTAGAAAAAATGGCATACCATTAGTTTATATAAAAAATATTGAAATTATTCTAGATTTAATGAATATAATTTACAATCTTTTTTGGAAGATATATCAATGAACCATGAATTCAAATTTTATTACTTGGATAAAATGTATTCTTAAAGCTATTCAGCAGAAGGATATATCTTTACTGACGTACAAGAGCAAGTTTACTGTATCTTTAGTTCATATAATGACTTATTAAATTCTGTAAGAATAAAAGATTTATCAATTGAAGAAATAATTGATAAGAAACTGTATAATGATTTAACTGTATACTAAAATATGTAGTAAAGTTGATAGAATAATAGTAGCTAAGTGTAGTAGTATTAGAGTAGAAAATAATAATTATTTACGTCTTGGGGATTTATAATCCTTAAGGCTTTTTTTATGGAGAAAAATAATGCCAAGAAAACCAAAGAAACCATGTTCATATCCAGGGTGCCCTGAGTTAATAGAAGATGGTAGTTATTGTAAAAAACATCAAAGAGATGTTAATAGATACTATGAAAAATATAGAAGAGATCCACTAACAAAGAAAAGTTATGGATCTAAGTGGAGAAAAATTAGAAATAGATATATAAACAACAACCCTTTGTGTGAACATTGTTTAAGAGATGGAAGGTTTACTAAAGCAGAAGAAGTACATCATATTTTACCTTTAAGACGAGGTGGAAATCATGATGAGTCAAACTTAATGGCACTTTGTAAATCATGTCATTCAAGAATTAGTGTTTTAGATGGAGATAGATTTAATAGACCCTAGGGGGGATAAAATCTCTACGACTAGGTCCCATGGGAACGGAGCGGGGCAAGCACACACAAAAACTAGGGTTCAAAGGGGGTATTAAAGAAAATCATTTAAAAACAAAATATTTATTCCAACCTATTGACAATAAAACTTGGCATGATATAACATAAATACCAAGTAAACTTGGCAATATTATAAAGGAGAATGAATATGAAGAGAGATGAAGTTTTAGCAAGAAGTCGTGAAGAGTATAAACATCATGATGAGATGATGGTTGATATTTTAAAAAAAGCAGATGAAGTTTCCAGCCAAATCGGACTAGCTGTTGCTGCCATCTTATTTGGAATTGAAGCTTTTTTCTTCAATTGTTTTAATTATGGAATACTAAGTATTTATTTTAGCATTGAAGCAACAAAAGAACTTGTAATGTATGCAAAATTAAAAGAAAGAAATCAATTGTTAATGGGTGTACTTATGTCGATTATAGGAATTGCCTTATTTGTAGCTAACCTTATAACATTGAAGTAGTGATAAATTATGGATGATAAACTAGTTCTCAAAAATCATTTAAAAGAAGTCAGAAAAGAAAAAGGTTATTCACAACAAAAGTTAGCTGATGAGGTGGGAGTTTCAAGAAATACAATTAGTTCAATTGAAACTGGTCAATTTAACCCAACAGCTAAGTTAGCTTTGATACTTTGCATTGCTTTAGAAAAGAAATTTGAAGATCTTTTTTATTTTTAGACAAGCATAGTTAAAATAAAAATCTCCCTACAGTAAACAATATAGTTTGTTGAAGGGAGATTTTAAATTTGAGTAATAGGAGGTGATAAAAATAGCGAAGGATGGAACATATAGAGGTGGTAGAAGAGTAAGAGCTGGAGGCAAGGCTCAGCCTGCAATAGAAAAAATACAAAAAGGAAAAGAAGTAGAAATATTAATGAATGATATTCCAACATTTACTCCAGAAGAAATAGATGCAGTAGATTTACCAGATGGAGCTGTTCTTGATTGTACAGATATGCCAGCACCTAGTGATTATTTATCTGCAAAACAAAAAAATGGAATACCACTTGGTGGTGATGAAATATATAAAGAAACCTGGCAGTGGTTAAAACAAAGAAACTGTGAAAATTTAGTAAATTCAAGATTGCTAGAATCATACTCTCAGGCATTTGCAAGATACATTCAATGTGAAGAGGCAATAAGTCAATTTGGACTTTTAGGAAAACATCCGACAACTGGGGGAGTTATAGCATCACCATTTGCACAGATGTCTAGTCAGTTTCAAAAAACAGCCAATCTATTATGGTATGAGATTTATGACATTGTTAAAGAAAATTGTACAGAAGTTTATGAAGACTACGGAGAAGATATGATGGAAAAGCTACTAAGACAGAGGAGGTAGATATGTTTGAAAAAGTAAATCCAAAACACCCAGATAAAATTGCTGATTGCATAGCAGGTGCAATTGTAGATTTAATATATAAAGAAAAAGAAAATCCTAAAATTGCTGTTGAGGTGTTAATAGGACATGGAAATTGTAATGTAATAATTGAAACAGACTGTAGATTAAATATTAAAGATATAAAGGTTGCAATTAAGAGAATAGCAGGAGATGTTAAACAAAATATAAATATTGTAAAGCAAGATAAACATCTATCAGATAATCAAAAAGGAAAAATTAGATGTGGAGATAATGGAATATTTAAGGGAGTACCTACATCAAAAGAGGAGAATAAATTAGCTGTAATTGCAAAAGAAATATATAGAAATTATCCATACGATGGAAAATACATTATTGATAAAGATAATCTTATTATTTGTCAATCAAATGTTTCTTCAAAAATACTAGAGTCTATTTATCCAAAAGCAAAGATTAATCCTTTAGGAGATTGGACAGGTGGATTTAATGTAGACACTGGTGCAACTAATAGAAAACTAGGATCAGATATGGGAAGAGCTGTTACAGGTGGAGGACTTCATGGAAAAGATTTATCTAAGGCTGATGTATCAGTTAATATCTATGCTCACTTAAAAGTACAAAAAGAAAACAAAGAAATCAATCTATCATGTGCTATAGGAGATGAAGAGGTTGACGGTAGAGCGTATATTGAAATTGTAGAAATTGCAAGAAAGTATATAAGTTCAATTGGTGGATTTGAGGAGTTTGCAAAGTGGGGGCTTATATGATTACAACAAAAGAGATGAAATTATTAATGGAGAAATATAATGAAAAAACTATATAAATTGTTATTTTTGACTATTATTCTAAATGTTGCAGACAGTATATTCTATATGAATATGTTATGGTATATAACTGATAGTTTAGATAATAGCTATTATTTGGGAATCTTTTTTTCTATAACTCTAATTCCGGATATGTTTATTTTTTTTACTTGGACCTTTAATAGATAAATTTAATGTAAAGAAAATGTTATTTATTTCTATTTTAGTACAAATTTTATCTTTATTGATTTTCGCTGAATTTAGAATGTCATCAGGCTATATTATTAAACGTATAAAAAATCTAATTTATTAGGAATATTACTATTATTGAATGGTGTATTTTGGATGTTAGCGATTTTAACCAAAAATATATTTTTTAATTTATTTCTATTTTTCTTGGGATATTTTTTTATGTCAATTTATAATATAGGATTCAATAGTATATTTCATATTGTACCACCTAAAGACTTACTAGGAAGAATAAATTCTACTGTTGATTCTCTAATTGCATTTGCTATGCCTTTGGGGAGCTATATAGCAGGAATAATTATTGACAACAATAATATTATTTATGTGATGATGATATTACCAATTTGTATGATTTTGGGGGGGATATATTTTATTAAACACAATGAGCTTAATGAATTAGATTTGTAGAAATTATCAATTTATTTTAATTAATAAACTTGTTAAATCATATAAAGCACCTTAAAAAGTAGGTGCTTTTTGTATACCTATTTTTAAGGAGAAAGAATGAATATAATAAAAAGAATATTTGAGGGCTATTGTTTATGTTACAGAGTAATAAAAATATTTTTGATTTTAAAATAATGTAAATTATGAGAAATTTAGTAAAAATCAAATTAAATTGTATAGACATTTCTACTTAAATATGTTAAACTTTAAACAACTAAAGATAACGTTTACATAGCGTTTAAAAGAATTGCGCAATTCTTTAAGGAACTAGGTGGAAAAAATAATAAAAATAAATAATAGTAGTTATTTTTATAGTACAAATTGCTCGGAAAATGTATTAAGAATAGATGGTATATAGATGGAAATAATTGTGGAGCAATTGCAAGTGCAATTACAATGCGATACTATTATGATTATGTAGATAAAGCCTATGTAAGTTCTTCAAAAATATCAGAAAATAATTTAATTAGTTTAATGCAAAAATATGTAGGGTATGGTGGTACTGGATATTCAAATTTAAAAAATGGTTTAAATAGATATTTTAGAGATAAAGGTATAAATAATTCAGTAGTATCATTAGATTATTTCCGATATTCTAGATTAGTAAGTAGGATTGATAGAAATAGACCTGTAATTGTAGGAGCAAGTTCAGATAGTTATTATGGGGCTCACTGGATAATTGCTCATGGCTATGCAGAAATCAATAATGGTAATGTTGAGAATACAAAATATATAATTGTGAATGATGGTTACAAGAATAATGATGTATGGTTAAATATAAAATCTACACCATTTGATGGATTAATATATTTTGAAAGGTAATTTATTATATGAAAAAGATTAAATATATAGCTTTAACGATATTTACATTACTTATATTAGTTGGTTGTACACACTATCAAAAATTAGGTGATGTTTTGAATCTTAAAGAAGACAGTATCGAACAAATAATTGTAGAAACAACGATGACTAAGGGAAATAAATCAGAAATTACACTTGAAAAGAAAGATTATAAAAAATTTTTAGATAAGCTTTCATCTTATGATATTAAAGAAATAAAAGATGAAAAATATAAAGGCTGGGAATATTTTATAAAAATAAAAGCTGATGAGGATATTAAAATATCATTAACAGGAAATATAATGTATATAAATGATAAACTGTATCTTACAAAAAATTATTATAATAATGATTTCTTATATTTATTTGAAAACAAATAAAAGAATGTTCTAATCTAGGTGTAATATTAATTATAAACATATTAAT
>JAEZZN010000078.1 GCA_023418535.1 Bacillota bacterium
GAAATATGATAAGTGTAAAAGATTGTATGAATAGAAGATTAAATCTTCAAACTTCACGACAATATGTTGGGATTTCTAATTTTGAATATGGAAAGCTTGAAAAACTTGTAAATAAATTTACAATTGACGAACTTTTGCAGATTCACAGACTTTGTTATGAAAGTGAAATAATGCTCAAAACGTCAAAACGAACAATAGAAGAATTAATTGAAAGAATAATATATGAGTTTTGTTTGGGGATTAGATTAAATTAATAAAAGGTGTATCGTGCGATACACCTTTTATTTTATAATCTTTATTATGCTCTAGCTTCGTTTAATTTAACAGTTAATTTACTTAACTTTCTTGAAGCTGCATTATCATGAATAACACTTTTTGCAGCAGCTTTCTTTAATTTTTTATCTAATAATTTTAATAATTCGCTTGCATCATCTAATCTATTTTCTTCAATAGCTAAGTCAAATTTCTTAGTAAGTGTTTTTAATTCACTTTTCTTTGATTTATTTTTTAAAGTTTGTCTTTTTGTAACATCAATTCTTTTGATTGCAGATTTTATATTTGCCATGAACTCACCTCCTGTAATTAATCGTATAAATAACAACGATAAGTATATCAAAGTGAGATGAAAAAAGCAAGGATTTTTTTTTATATCTTGTTTAATAAATGCTATATAAATGATATAATACTATTATTGTTAAAAGGAATGGAGTTGTTATGAAAGACGATAGTTTAGAAAAAAAAGATAATGAAGAAGTATATGAAAATAACTTTGATAAAAAAAATGGAAATAAAAAACAGATGAGTGCAACTTTAGATTGGTTAGTCTCTATTGTAATAGCGGTAGTGATTGCGCTCTTGATAAAAACATATATATTTGAGCCTACCAGAATAGAAGGAAGTTCTATGAATATGACACTACAGACCGAGGATAGAGTTATTGTTGATAAAATAGGAATGAAATTCAGAGAAATTAAAAGAGGTGATATAATTGTGATGGAATATGATACAGATCATGATTATATTAAAAGAATAATAGGTCTTCCAGGTGAAACTATACAAATAATTGATGGTAATGTGTATATAAATGGAGAATTATTTGATGAACCTTACGCTTATGGAGAATATACTGATACGATAAATGGTTTTGAATGGCATTTAGAAGAAGATGAATATTTTGTAATGGGAGATAATAGGCAACCAGGTGGAAGCACGGATTCAAGAGTTTTTGGTCCTATTAATATAGATAAGATTCAAGGTGTGGCTAAGTTTAGATTTTGGCCGTTAGATAGCATAGGATTGATAAAGTAGTGGATGAGAGAATTTTAAGAAAAAGAAGAAAAAGACAATCAAATAAAGTTAAAAAGATTAAAAGAGTATTTACTTATATAATTCTTATAATGATAATAATAATTTTGACAGCCTTGATAGTAGACAGATTTTTTATTTCGATAGTTACAATTGAAGGGAATTCTATGCAAAGGACATTTTATGAAGGCGACAAAATTTTGGTTAAGAAATTTAATATAGATACTAAGGATGTTAAACAAGATGATATCATTTATTTTGAAGGAGATGACAATAGATTTTATGTAAAGCGAGTTATTGGTCTTCCTGGAGATATTGTTGAAGTTATAAATGATAAAATATTTATAAATGGAAAACAAAAAATAGAGGATTACACTAGAGGAGATGAAACTCAAGTTTATGATCAAAATAAATGGTTTGTTGGAGATGATGAGTTTTTTGTACTAGGAGATAATAGATATAGAGATTTATCGAAAGATTCAAGATTGTTTGGGACAATAAATATTAATCAAATAAAAGGTATATATATATCGAATATTAGCGAAAGGTAATTATGGACATAAAAAAAGATAATATAAGAAATTTTTCTATAATAGCACATATAGATCATGGTAAATCTACGCTTGCGGATAGATTAATAGAAGAAACTGGGTCTATATCTCAAAGAGAAATGAGTGATAGGCTTTTAGACAGTATGGATTTAGAGAAAGAGAGAGGAATTACTATAAAACTTAAAGCTGTAAAAATATTTTACGATGCTTTAGATGGTGAGAGATATATTCTTAATTTAATCGATACTCCAGGTCATGTCGACTTTAACTATGAAGTTTCAAGATCTTTAGCAGCTTGCGAAGGAGCTTTGCTGATAGTTGATGCTACTCAAGGTGTTGAAGCTCAAACTCTTGCAAATACTTATTTAGCAATAGATCAAGATTTAGAAATAATTCCTGTGATAAACAAAATAGATCTTCCTTCAGCTAGAATAGATGAAGTAAAGGAAGAGATTGAAGAGATTTTAGCTATGGATACTGACGGAATACCTGAAGTATCAGCTAAAGAAGGAATTAATATTAGAGATGTATTAGAAGCTATAGTGAACAAAATACCTGCTCCAACAGGAGATGATGATGCTCCTCTACAAGCTTTGATTTTTGACTCATATTATGACTCATACAGAGGTGTTGTGATGTATGTAAGAGTTAAAGAAGGTAAGATAACTCCTGGAATGGATATTAAAATGATGTCGACAGGAGCAGAATTTGAAGTAACACAAGTAGGTTATTCTATGAAAGGTGAATATCCTACAAGAGAGATTGTTGCAGGTGATGTAGGTTATGTAGTAGCTTCAATTAAAGATATTAAACAAGCTCAAGTAGGTGATACAGTCACATCTGTAGATAATCCTGCCAAAGAACCACTTCCAGGTTATAAGAAGGCTTTACCAATGGTTTATTCTGGTTTATATCCAGCGGAAGGAGAATCTTACGCAAATATAAGAGAAGCACTTGAAAAGCTTAAAGTAAATGATGCTGCTTTAGATTTTGAAGCTGAAACATCAGCAGCTTTAGGTTATGGTTTTAGAACAGGATTCTTAGGTCTGCTTCACATGGAAATTATAGAAGAAAGGCTCGATAGAGAATTTAATTTAGATATTATAGCTACAGCGCCATCAGTTATTTATAAAGTGCATTTAAATAGTGGCGAAGTTGTAGATATTCAAAATCCAACAGATTTCCCAGATCAAACTAAAATAGATTATGTTGAAGAACCTCTTGTAATGGCTTCTATCATGACTCCTGAGGAATATATAGGAACAATTATGGAGCTATGTCAAGATAGAAGAGGTATATTTACTGATATGAGCTATTTAGATAAACATAGAGTGACTATAAAGTATATTTTACCGCTTAATGAGGTTATATATGACTTCTTTGATGCGTTAAAATCTAGAACAAGAGGTTATGCTTCATTTGATTATGATTTTTACGAATACTCCAGATCAGAGTTAGTAAAGCTTGAAATATTGTTAAATGGAGAGTCTGTCGATGCTTTAGCTATTATAGTTCACAAAGATAAGGCGTATGAAAGAGGAAGAAAAATAGCTTCTAAATTAAAAGAAGAGATACCAAAACATCAATTTACTATTCCTATACAAGCAGCTATTGGAGCTAAAATTATTGCTAGAGAAACTGTAAGTGCGTATAGAAAAGACGTAATTGCTAAATGTTATGGTGGTGATATTTCACGTAAGAGAAAATTATTAGAAAAACAAAAAGAAGGTAAGAAACGTATGCGTTCAGTAGGAAAGGTACAAGTTCCGCAAGATGCATTCTTATCAGTGTTAAAATATGATGAAAGTGAGACGAAATAAATTTATGATAGATAGTTTTGGTTTATATATTCATGTTCCATTCAGAATATATAAACATAATTATAGCGGGACGCTATCTCACTTTAATATGGATTTTAAAATAAGACCATATTTTAAAGCTCTAATAAACGAATTAAAACTATATAAACATAAAAATTATATTATAGACTCTATCTATATTGGGGGCGGAAATCCTTCATGTGTGGATGAAATGTATATTGTGGATGTTTTGAATTATATTTATGATAATTTTAATGTCCTTGATAATTGTGAAAAGACTATTGAAATAATTCCAACTACACCTGAATATATGATAAAAGCATATATTCGGGCTGGGATAAATAGATTTTCAATAAAAGCAATTACTTTTGATAAAGTAGGACTTGAAAATTTAGATATAGAACATGATAAATTCGATATAATACAAATTGTGAAAATTTTAAGAAGAAATAATATTAACAATATTAATTTTGATATGTATTTTCCATATACTGGACAAACGGTAGATTTAGCAAAGTTGGATTTGAAATATATTGAAAAGTTAAATATCCCTCATGTTTCCTTATATACATTAAGAACAGATGAAGAATTAATTCCTAAAATTGAACAACTGAATAAAGAAGATAAGTTAGAGTTTGAAATTTTAGAAACATTTTCAGAGAAATTAACTAATAAAGGATATATTCATTATGAAATAAATCATTTTGCAAAACCAGGTTATAGATCTTATCATAATATAAAATATTGGAATTTAAATAATTTTATAGGAGTTGGTTTAGGATCTGGCAGTTTTATAGATGGTGTATTTTATAAAAATGAAATTGAATTCGATAAATACTTTTATTCAATAAAAGAGGAAAAATTACCTTATCGAATAATCGAAAAGTGGACAAAAGAAGATTATGAAAAAAACTATATAATATCAAAAATGGGAATGATAGAAGGAGTAAGTATTCAAGAATTCAATAAAAAGTTTGGAATAGATTTTTTAACAAAATATAAATCTGAACTTGATAAATTTATAAAGGAAAATATTATTGAAATAAAAGGAGATAGAGTAAAATTTACTAAAGAAGGAGTATATTACTCGAATAGATTTTATATGGAGATAATATAATAAGTAAAAGATGGTATAAAACATATCATCTTTTTTTATTTAAACTGTAATAGAAACTACTAAATTAGAATAAATTATTTTTTTTATTAAAACTTGTTGACATTTATCCAAATAATGGTATACTATTATTAGCACTCGAAGAGATTGAGTGACAACAACGAAAAAATGTAAGAAAGGATGATTATGGATCAACGTAAGGTTAAAATATTAAATTCGATAATAAAATCATATATAGAATCTAAAGAGCCTGTTGGTTCAAGATCTCTTTCTAAAGTTAGTGATATAGGCGTAAGTGCCTCAACTATAAGAAATGAAATGAGTGACCTAGAAGAACTGGGGTATTTAGAAAAATTACACAGTTCATCAGGTAGAATACCTTCTAATAGAGGGTACAGATTATATGTTGATGCTTTATTATCAAATGAAATACCGTTTGAAATTGGTCCTAAGAGATTATTCAATATGGATAATTTCAAGGATACCAGTGAATTAGATAATGTTATAAGAAATGCTACTAAGATGCTTGCTTATAATACAGGTTATACTGGATTGGCGATGATACCTGAAATGAATAAAATTTATCTAAAATATATTAATATAGTAGCTTTAACTCCAAGAGATCTAGTTATTATCTATATTTATAATTCTAAAGAAGTTATAAATGATAGTATAAGATTAAGAAACCCAGTTGATAATGGAACTGTTGATTTAATTAATAGTTTACTTAATTCAACATTATTAGATAAAAATTATGAAGATATTTTAGAAGCATTAAATTCAAATGTATATGATATATTAAGACAAAAACATCATGCGTTAAACGAAATAGTATCGGTAATTGCTAATACGACTAAAGAAAATTCTAAAGCGAAAATAGTATTTGAAGGTCTTTCAAATATGTTTTTATACAACGATGATACTATAGAAAATAACCAGAACTTAATAAATTATCTTAAAGCTGAAGATTCTTTAATGGATTTATTAGCGGACAATATGGATTCTGATTTACAGGTATATATAGGAGATGAAATCGGAATAGAAGAATTTGATAACTTTAGCATTATTACAATGACTTTTAGAAATCATGAAGGAATAAAAGGTAAGATAGGTGTACTTGGTCCAAACAATATGCGTTATGACAAGGTTATTGCAGATATTGTATTAATAAATAAATATATTAATGGACATATAGAAAGAAGGTAGAAATGGATGAAAAAGAAAAAGATTTAGAAGATACGAAAGAGGTTTTAGAAGAAGAAATTCAAGAAGAAGAAATTCAAGAAGAAACAGAAGAAGTATCAGAAGAAAATAAAGAAATAGAAAAAGTAAAAGATTCATATTTAAGACTTCAAGCAGATTTTACAAATTACAGAAATAGACAGGAAAAAGAGAAAGAAGATATTTACAAATATGCTTCCGAAAAATTAGTTACTAAACTATTATCGGTGATAGATAATTTAGACAGAGCTCTAAATGAAGTTGAAGAGAAGGATGCTTTTACAGAAGGAATCGAATTAGTTAGAGAAGAGTTTTTAAATATATTAAAACAAGAAGGATTGGAAGAAATAAAATCTGATGGAGAATTATTTGATGCGAATAAACATCATGCAGTATTTATGGAAGAATCAGACGAAGTAGAATCTGGTCACATAATTGAAACTTTCCAAAAGGGATATATGTTAAACGGTAAAGTTATAAGACCTGCAATGGTAAAGGTAAGCGAATGACCCATTGAGTCGAGCCTGATGGCGAAGACGAAATGCAGGTCGAGCTTATGCAAAAAAGGTCCAGCGAAATGAATGCGAAGCAAGAAATTGAGCTGCAGACGTTGGACTGTAAGCGAATGACCCATTGAGTCGAGCCTGATGGCGAAGACGAAATGCAGGTCGAGCTTATGCAAAAAAGGTCCAGCGAAATGAATGCGAAGCAAGAAATTGAGCTGCAGACGTTGGAC
>JAEZZN010000100.1 GCA_023418535.1 Bacillota bacterium
CACTAACGTTAATACTTTGGTCAAATCCGCTTGTTTTGAGCCAGGATACTGGGCATCTTTTTCTGTTAGTTGATACGTGTTACTATAAGGTTTGGTATATTGCTTAAGACTCATGTTTTTTCACCTCGTATATAATATTATAACCTTTAGTTGATATTTTTGACAAATTAGTCAATATATATTTTATAATAGGTATCGTCTCTCAGTTAATATCAAACAGTTTCTATATATATTTAATTTACAAGGAAATAACAACCTTTAAATTCATTATGAAAACAGTCAAAATAAAGGAGTAGCTAATAATAAGAAAAAAATTTCTTATTATTAGCTACTGCAATGTTAGAATAAAAAACTAATATTCATTTATACTATTAATGAATTCAAGTTTTCCTCCTTCAAATCTATAAATTTCATCACAAATAAGTTCAATATCGAGTGGATGATGGGAAGCTAATAAAATGGTAACTCCTTTTCTCTTGATATCTAAAATTAAATTTCTAATACTAGTCAATCCTTCTTTATCCAATCCATTAAATGGTTCGTCTAAAATTAAAATATCGGGTTTTTCCATTATAGCTTGTGCAATAGCTAAGCGTTGTCGCATTCCCAAAGAATAACCTGAAACTTTAATAGTACTTTCGGCATCCAATCCAACTAATCCCATTACTTCTTTGATTCGTTCTTTCCCAATTACTCCCCGAATAGTCGCTAATTGATGTAGATTTTGAAATCCAGTCAAATAAGGTAAAAAACCTGGTGTTTCTATAATAATACCTACATTCCGAGGTATATCAATCTCTTCACCTAATTTTTTTCCATCAACAAATACTTCTCCATAAGTTAGAGGTATAAAACCACAAATAACTTTAAATAACACTGATTTCCCACTTCCATTATGACCAACTACGCCCACGGCACTTCCTTTTTTGATTTTAATATTAACATTGGAGAAAACTTCATTCTTTCTAAATGATTTCCCGCCGTTTATTATTTCTATAGTATTTTTCATACTTTCACCTCTTAAAGCAAATCTTGATTTCCGATTTTATTTGAAGAATAATAGCTCAACAATACTAAAATTATTATCAAAATAATTAGTATCATTGTTAATATATATAAGATACTCGGTAAACCTCCGACTGTTTCTATTTGTGTCTTTGTTAATGAAATCCAGGAGATTGGAGAATAATAATAAAAACCAAACTCATATATATAACTTGATAAAAGATGAATAAATATCAATAGTGCACCAATAATCGTTCCCATATTTTTACCTAATAGGTTTCCTATTTACATACAAAGTCCAAAAATACATTGAATTGCAAAACTGAAAAAGATTGTTCTAATGAATGCTTCAAAAGGAGCTAAATGTATTTGTACATAGTAGGAATAATCATACTCAATATTAAAAGGAATTCCAAAATGCGGTTGTTGTCCTAAAGTACCAATAATGCGTCCCCATTTATTAGTAAAATTAAGTTGAGTATTTAAGAATAAAATTGTAAATAAGAATAAAAAAAATATAAACGTAATAGAAATTAATAAGATTACTCCTAAATATGAAAACAACCATACTTTTTTCCCGGTACGAGTAAGAATCTGCATTTGTTGTTCATCACGATATGGTATATTCGAATAGATTAAATACAATGAAACAAAATATATCATCAAAAAATCATTATCTGACAATGTAAATGCGATGTGATAGAAAGGGATTGACTCGTTAAAATAAACAGACATTTCTCTTAGTCCCATTAACTCATTAGAATAAAAAGAAAATAGTATTAACAAGCCAACAATAAAACGTATTGAGATAACTGTTTTTTTGTACTGTAAATTCACTAATGAGAAATATATTTTCATCTAACCACCTACATTCTAAAACGGCTATTATTTTGTTTTAAGTGCCTTATAACAAAATACTCCATTAACTTTAAGCTAATTACAAAACTAAACAATAAAACAAAACAAATATATATAATAATAATCAAATCATTGCGAAAAAATGTTGGGTAAACACTACCTAAAGTTTTTAAAGGTGAAAAAATAGAGTTTGGTATAAGAAAAAGAGGCAGACCCAAAGATGGTAAAAAATTACGTAAAATCGCATTTAAAACAAGAGGAAAAGCTGAAACTAATAAACTATCTGTTATTAAGCTACTTAATACTAAAGTAAGCATCAAATAAAATAAAGTTTTTGATAGTTGTGTAAAAACAAGAAAAAAGTAATAAATCCAATAATTGGAAGTACCTAAATAATCACTCCACCAATAAGATTGCTTCATACTCAATAAAAATGATTCATCCGTAATATCCAAAGGTAAATATAAGTTAATAAACATGATGGCTAAACTATTTGCTAAAGCTACTAAAATAGTCGCTCCAAAAATATTCGCAATTAAATGCGAACGTAAGAAAAATTTTACATCCGTTCGTATCAAACTAAAAAATAACAACTTATTCTGTATTTCATCAATTATAGACTTGGTAAAAGGGAAACAAGCTAAAGTGATTAGAAAAACACCTGTTGATGCACGACTATATGTCTGATAAAGAATATTATAAATAGGTTGAGGTCCTCCATGACGATACATACTGAACAATGGGAGAATTAAAAATAACCAGTATAAAATAAATGAAATCCAAACATCTAATCTTACATTATTTCTCTTAATTATTTCTATAATGTAATTCATCGTAGAATCTCCTTATTATCTCTAATTTTAAAATATGCTTCAAGATAAAAAAATTCCGGTTTTTGTAAATCCCCTGGAACGTATTGTGAATTCTTTATTCGATAATTCACTATCCAAATGGGTTCAAATTGCATTACCCTCACCTTATTAATCTTTTCATTAATTGGGAAAGGTGCATAAATAACATCGTAACTATCAATAAAGATTTCATCAACAACCAATAGATTATTAAATTTATTCTCAATTAAATCCAATAATTTTTTATCATTTTGTTCAACAACGCTTATCGTTTGCGATTGATCAATATCGTAATAGTTTAAAATATGAGTAAGAATAACACCACTCTCAGACAATACAAAGGTTAAATACTCACCATGTACTTGAGTTCCATTATCAGCATTGCCAATTTCACCTTGCAAAAACGGCTTCCCATCAATGATTCTTAATCCTCTTATTAAAAAATAATCATCAAAGACTAAATCTAATTCTCCATTAAATTGTTCTGAATAATTATCATTATAATATGTTTGAAATTTTTCTAGCGTTTTCTTAGAAATTGGAAAAATTTGTAAATTATAGTCATTTGGATCTATTCCATATTTATCCAATTCATTATTAATCACATTAATTATCTGTTGTTTATCCATAAATGAAAAATTATCAGTAATGTTTTCTTCAGTGGCCCAACGAATCGCTTCATCAATAATCAAAATATTTTCAAGATTATCAGGTTTATTTCGTACTAAACTAATTGAATCCATGAAAGATGATTCGCTCAAATGCAATATTTCCCCATCCATTAAATCAAATACAATCTCTCTATCATAATTAAAATTTTCATCCCCTTTAAGCAACTCAAAACTACGATATTCAATATTTTCTTTAATGTTTTCAGAAATATAATTAAAGTTGTCTTGATTACTACCACCATAAATTGGTAAATTATCAATGACACTATCTTCCATTTTTTTTAACATCTTTATATCGAAAAAAACATTATCATTCCGTTCAATATATTCAGCGTTTATAATTTTAGAATTTGATAGTGAAATTAATATAATAAATGATATCATCAATATTTTTTTCATCTTAGCCTCCTAAAAAAATATACGAAGTATACGAATTAACGTTCTCCGCATTCTTATAATCTAAAGTTAGTGAGAAATATGATTAATATATTAAACTGATTGAATATTACGGTGCCCAACGTCCTCCAGTTGCGGTACCTTGTGATCTACCATAAGGATCATAAAAAGAGGAGTATAAACGATAAAAAGAGCCTGATTTTGCATGACCATTCATATAACCTGTTGAAAATCTTCCATTATATGTGGCTGTAAAACCATAAGTTGCTCTTCGTCCATCAGCATGTCTTACGCTAAAATTTAGTTCAGCACCTTGTATTACACCATAGTTTACCGTTACAACAGCAGAATCAAGATCAATTTTTGCCATTGTTTCAGGAGTCGATACTGGAGAATTAATTGTATAAGGTTGCAGATAAAAATCCTTACCGTATTGTGCGTTAACTTTTATTGTATTAAAAAAACTCAAACCAATGAAAAGAGATAAAATAATTTTTTTCATTTTTAATTCCATTCTAATTTCTCACTAACTAACCCTTTATAAGAAACCGGTTTCTTATAAAGGGTAACATATTCTTTAAAAAAAAGCAACTTTTATTAATTTTTCTTGTGTATTGTTTTTTAAAGGTGTGTTGTAAAATTAATTGCAACACTCAGTAATTTCTGAAAATACAAAAAGACATGAAGATTCGTTATACTTAAATCACCACAAAATAAGCAAAGGAGAATCTTCATGTCCACAGGTAATTA
>JAEZZN010000122.1 GCA_023418535.1 Bacillota bacterium
TTCTGTATAATTCTTTTATTTCATTGTAAAATTTTATTATAATTGAAATCTATAATTCAATGAATTCAGTTTATAGCTGAATTCTACAATCAAATATTATCTAGTTCCTCCACCAGAACCACCACCAAAGGAACCTCCTCCTCCGCTAGAGAATGATGATCCTCCTCCTCCTCTTGAAGAACTTGAAGGATTATTTGTAAAATATTGTGTAGACATTGCAGAGTTTGCTAATCTATTTGCCATGATTACTATATTAGTATCTATTGGTGACATTTCTTCAATATTAGGATATACAATCTTAAATTGTTCATATACTTCTTTTGCAATTCCAAGATATGCAGCCCATGACATATATTCTCCCCAAAGCGTAGCAAATGATATATCTTTTTCGTTAAGTAAAGAAAAATCTTTTAAATATTTTCTAAAACCTGCTACTTCATTTATAACTTCTTCGCCCTTAGTCGTCGTAATCGTATCTAGAGATTTATAGAAAAGCTTTTTGACTTCTTTAATTTCAAATAATTTATTGTCAATTAAAAACTTATGCGAAATGTCATTAACTCCTTCTTCCCAATCGTTAAAATCATTAATATTTTTTTCAATATAATTATTGAATACTTTGTGATTAAAGTTTAAATTAGAATCAGATGCCAATTTTACTATTTCCCACAAAACGTATTCAGCTGCATCTGTAACTGGTTCATTTAGTTTTTCTTTATTAATTAATAAATTTAATTCTTTCTTATTAATTCCTAAAAAACCACTTTTTTCTTCTAATCTAGATTGCAATTTATCTTCTGAAATCCATTTTATTAAATATCCTGAAATTATATGTGATACATCTCTATCTAGTAACAAATATAAATCTGAGAAATTATATTTTGGAGTGCTGCGATAATAATTTACTTTTTTTTCTCTTTTCCTTAATGATATAGACGGTTTCCTATAAATGATTTCAATAACTTTTAGAAATACAATCATTATAGCTAATATTAAACCAGATATACTAAATAATATTAGAAATATTTTTTCCATTAATGATTCTTTTGATAAATCATTAGTATCATTTCCAAACATAGAAATAGCACCGTTAACATCACTAAAACCAGAGTTACCAGAATTTATTTCATTTTCAAAACCTGTGCCTTCCAACGCTTGTTCAATTAAATCTATTGTAGACCATGATTGGTCATTGCTAGAATTTACTATTTGACCTTCAAAAATAGATAATAGCACCATATAATTATTTTTATTAAATATTTCACTTGTGTAAGCTGTTAATTCATTTTGAGAAATATTGGTTTTACCTATATAACCAAATCCCCAAATTCTTGTATTCGGATACTCAAATTTATAATCAAAATTATTAACTATACTTACTTTAGCATTATGAATAGTATTCATATCTTCATTCAAGAATTTCCAATATATAGCTTGATTGCCATCGGTGGTATTGAAAACAAAACTAGATAAAGTATATTCAATTGTAAATTCTCTTCTTCCAAGTTTTCCAATACCAAAACAAAGTTCAAACCCATCTGATGTATAATTTATTCCGTATTTTCCAGCCTTCTCTTCCAAGCTCCCATTTATATTCCAATTTTTAACATTTTGTAATTCATTTCCATTTTCATCAAAAACTTTATAATCTTCAAGTTTGATATTTCCAAGATTTCCAAAGGAAATATAGTGTTCCGTTCCTCTATCAGCTTGAAACACCCTATAATCTGTAAATTTAGCTGAACCATCTGAATTAATTTCAACTTTGATATCAATTTTTTCAATATCATTATCAGCATTTACAATATTTACTGGAAATATAATTATAAAAATTGCTAATATCAAAATTAAAATTCTAGTTTTTTTATTCATAAAACCTCCATACAAGAAAAGCTTCACTTAAGTGAAGCTTCCTAGTACTATTTAATATTAATTCCATGATGGTGGATTTGATTTATCCTCAGAATGTTTGAAATATTCTTTAGGACTAAATCCAAATAATGAAGCCACTATATTACTCGGAAATTGTTTTGTAAGTCTATTAAACTTAGTAGCAGTATCATTAAAAATCATTCTTGATTGCCTTACATAATTTTCATATTTATCAATAGATTTCATAGTTTCTAAATACGTTTCGCTTGCTTTCAAATCAGGATAATTTTCAACAACTAAATTTAATCTTCCCATTGCTTTTGTAAATAAATCATTATCTTTTTCAACATCTTCAACATTAGAAGATTTAGATACATGACTTCTAGCTTCTACTATATTTTCTAATGTATTTGCTTCATGTGATGAATAATGCTTTGTTGTATCTATTAAGCTTCTTAAAGCATCCCATCTTGATTCAATTTGAGCAGAAATACTTGCCATAGCATTTTCAACATTTTCACCAAAAGTGACAAATTTATTATAAGTTACAACTGTATAAATAGCTATTAAAACTAGTATACCAATTACTATATAAAATAACATAATCTCCTCCCATGTACTTTACATATTAAATTTATCTTATTAGTTAATTTAACTCAAGCAGAATTAATTTAAATTTTTATTTTGTATATCATTTATCACTTTTTCAAAACTTTTTATAACAGTTTCTGCGACGTCTTCACCTAATAATTCAATTATATTATCTGCTATATGAAGACTTCTCTTATGTTCAGTTTCGTATACTTGTCTTCCCTTTTCAGTAGTTTTAATTTCAATTACTCTTTTATCTATACTATTTTGAACTTTAGTAATTAATTCCTTTTTTTCAAGTTTTATCAAAATAGCATTAATTTGTGATTTCAATAAATTCATTCTCTTAGATAATTCGGTTGTAGTTACAAACTTTTCACCACTATTTTCAGCATTAATTATATAATTTAATACAATTATCTCGTTAAATGATAATTCGGAGAGAATTCTATTTTCCCTTAGCTCCATATTCAAATCAATCCATGAGTTGATAAATCTTTCTTGCAAATTTATTTCTTCCATAGTTTAATAATAAGCTACTACTACACCTCCAGAACCTGCATGAGTACCAATAGTAGTACCAAGTTGAATAATATTAACTTGATGCTTATCCACTCCTTTCATATTCTCCATAAATATTTCTAAATTAGTTTTATCTATGCCACTATATGCAAAATAGATTTTATTTATCTTTTTATTTTCTAAGTCAGCTAATTTATACATCTTTTCAAATCCTTTTTTCATCCCTCTTGATTTGTCTACCATTTCGACTTTTCCATCAACAATACCAAGAATAGGTTTCATAGATAATAGCCCACCTAATAGACTTTGAACTGATGAAACTCTTCCTCCTCTTTTTAGATATTCTAAAGTATCTAAAATTGCATAAACTTCTATCTTATCTCTAATCTCATTTAATTTAGTGATTATTTGATTATATTCGAGCCCTTCATCTATCAATTCTTTAGCAACATCTACGAGTATTCTTTCACCAATAGATGCATTTCTACTGTCAATAACAGTTATTGAATCTTTATATTTTTCACTTGCAAGCTTTGCACTTTGATAAGTACCTGAAACTTCGCTGCTAACAGTAATACAAATTCCTTTGTCGTTATTTTCTACTATACTCTTAAAAACTTTTTCATAGTCATAAGGTAGTGGCTGACTTGTTGTAGGCTTGGCACCTTTATTAATCAAATAGTCATAAAATTCATCTTTTGATAAATCTATACCATCTTTATAACTTTTATCATCTAAATTTAAAATTAAAGGTACAAAATCTAAACCCTTTTTATTAGCTTCATCAAGCGTATATTCACTTGCTGAATCAATTATTAATCTAATTGTCATATAAAACTCCTATATTGTTTATATTATGAACTATGTTCACTTTATAAATATATATTAAGTTTATGAATATGTCAATTGTAATAGTAAACTATAATTAATAGACTAAATTTTTTCTGTACAAAATTAATAATTCCTATTTTTTAACTGCTCTTTTTCAATATCACTAATAATTAGATTTACAATTTCATCCTTAGATAATTCTTGAGTAATAATCTTTTCAGAGATAAAGCCAATGAAGTCCCTTTCACTCCACCACCTTTTCATCTCTT
>JAEZZN010000126.1 GCA_023418535.1 Bacillota bacterium
AAATATCTGAAGAAATCTTTCTCGTGAATTAATCCAACTACTTTGTCTATTGTATCTTCATAAACAAGTAAACGTGAATATCCATGATTATCAAATAGTTCTAATATATCTTCATCACTATCTTCAACATCAATAGCAATTACATCAATCCTAGGTATCAATATTGTAGATACATTGTAATCGTCAAATTCCATTGCACGTTTTACTAATGAATGCTCTTCTGATTCTAAGTTTCCGCCTTTATGTGCTTCGTCAACATATTGTAAAAGTTCATCTTCACTAATACCTAAATCTTCGTCTTCTGGAATAATTTTTTTAACTAATTTTTGCCATTTATCCATAATCCAAACTATCGGCTTAAAAATTATCATTACAATATTTAATAATGGTGTAAATTTTACGGCAACTTTTTCTGGAAGTGTTTTAGCAATTAATTTTGGTGTTATTTCTGAAAATATTAATAATAATACGGTAGTGATAACTGTGGATAGTAAAGCACCATATTTTTGATTTATTTGCATAAAAAATAAAGTTGCTACTGCCGAAGCGGTAATATTTACTAGATTGTTCCCTACAAGTATAGTAGAAAGCAAGTTTTCGTATTTTTTATGAAGATCCAAAGCTCTTTCAGCCTCTTCATCTCCCATTTTTGATTTAGTCTCTAGTTTTGCTTTCCTTAATGATGTAAACGCCGTTTCTGACGCTGAGAAAAATCCCGATAAAATTATGCATAATAAAAATATTAAAATATGCGTGACCTGAAACGAATCCATGTGATTCTTGTCCTCCTAAAATTTCAATTTGTAATCTAAACTAATAATATTTTGTTAATATAACTGTATTATATCAAATTTTAGGAATAAATATAATAGTATAATATATAGTAGTTTATTTTCATTTATATAAAAAGGATACAATATTTGGTATAATGTCAAGATATTTGTTATTTATCAATGTAAGTATTTTTCCGTAAACTCTATTATAATCGTCAAGTCTGAAAGTAAAGGGTAAAATGTACGATGTTCTTCGCACATCGCCCTTGACTTTCATCCTTTTGACGATTTCTATTCAATTACGGGGGCGTATCAATCTTCATCACTTACTATATTTCTGAAGTGGTCTGTTTTCCCTTTAGAAAAACAAAAATAGAAACTTCCTTAGCCCCCCTTTTAGTCTTTAGTTGTTTTTTTTTTGAGATACACCAGTTTCCGTTCTAGTGTCTTAGAACCTGTTTTGTGATAGAATATGGCCCTTCTAGATGTACCCTTAACAGATGTGTCAGTTAACACAAGTTGTCTTTTTAGTCACGAGATAGTTCTACAACGCATGGTTATCACATCCCTTGTTTTTCAGACGCACTAGAATCGTTTCTAGTGGATTTTTAAGAATACAAAAAGAGCCTAGATTTTCTAGACTCTCCTTTGTTTATCTTGACAATAGACTAGTATTTCCAAACGTAGTTATCTACAGTTTCTGTAACTGTTTTTGTAATTGTTTCATAACCTATAAGTACTGTATCGTATTCTGGCTCTGCTGTACCCCAGTTTGAAACCTCTGGATTATGTCCGTATTCTTCATAAGCCTCATTTTGGTTGTAGAAGTACTTAATACTTCCATCTTTATATCTTACAAACCATCTGTCTCTACGATTTCTTTTCCCATATACAGGCTTAGATTCGTCTTCTACTTCAATAGTCTTTTCTACTTGTTTTGGTTCGTTGATATATCTAGCAATTACTTGGTCTTTAGGGTTTGATGTTATTTCACTACCTATAGTTTTTCTGCTAACTTCTACACCATTCTTATAAGTTACTTCTATAGTATAAGTTTTGACACCGTTTCTACCGGCAACTTCTACTCTTGATTTTGCTCCAGTTGAAGCATATCTGTCAATAGTATTATAAGGAATTGATTCTGTTGTAGTTATTCTTTTTGTTGTTATAACATCTTCTTTCTTTGTTTCTTTTGGCTTACTTGGTGATGGCTTTGTCACCTTATTTTCTTTTGGTTTTTCAACCTTTGTATTTTGTTTTGGTGTAGATGGTTTACTTGCAACAGATTTTTCTTTTTCTTTAACTACTTCTTTGACTTTTGTTTTTAATCCTGAATTTTCTTTGTCATTTATATTTGATTTTTCTGTCTTAGTCTTACCACTTTTATCTGTAATTGTTTTTTCTACTTTATTGTCTTTTATTTTAGTTACTACCTTGTTTCCTTTTTCATCTTCTGATTCGATTATTACTGTTCCATCTTCTTTTACTTCTTCTTTGACTTTCTTATTATCATCTTTATTTTGTGTAACCTTTTTGTTTTCTTCTTTTTTGTTTTCTTTCTTAGAAGATTCTTTTGTTGTTTCTTCTTCTGATTCTTTAACTGTTTCTAAAACTGTTTCTTTTGGTGTTTCTTCTATTTGTTTATTGTTTCTATTTTTTATCGCTATTACTGATCCAACTACAACTAATAAAGCTAAAACTCCTAATAGGATAAATAATTTCTTTTTGTTATCTTTATTTTCAAGATTTTCTTGATTTAATTTTCTTCTATCCATTGTTTTCCCCTTGTTATTTATATGAATAATTTTAGACTGTATCTTTATTTAAATAATATTTATATACTGATAAAAACACACAACAATCTATGTTATAAATTGTTTATGAATTATACATAACTTACAACATAGATATCATATTATATTATATTTTTATATAATTATACCATATTTTATAAAATTTTAAATATAAATATAATAGTATAATATATAGTAGTTTATTTTCATTTATATAAAAAGGATACAAGATTTGGTATAATGATAAATATATTAAAGTAGCGGAGGTTAATATGACACTGTGTGATAAAAATTTTAAAAATATTGCAAATAGAATATTAAATGAAGGATCAAATACTAAAGGTGAAAAAGTAAGACCACAATATGCCGATGGTACTCCTTCTCATACATATTTTACAAATCAAGTGTTTGAAAGATATGATATTTCTAAAGGAGAACTTCCAATACTCACAATAAGACCAGTAGCATGGAAATCTGGTATAAAGGAAATTTTATGGATATATCAAGATCAATCTAATGAGCTTTCTATATTAAAAGAAAAATATAATATTCATTGGTGGGATGATTGGAATATTGGTGATGGGACTATTGGCCAAAGATACGGAGCTACAGTTAAAAGACATAATTTAATGAATAAGCTTCTTGATGGTCTTAAAAATCAACCATATGGAAGAAGACATATTATGAATCTATTCCAAGAAGATGATTTAGAAGAAACTAAAGGACTTTATCCATGTGCAATGGAAACTCAATGGGCTGTTAGAGATGGATATTTAGATATGACATTAATTCAAAGATCTTCTGATTTGCCTGTTGCAAATGCAATCAATAAAATACAATATGTAGCATTAATGATGATGGTCGCAAGACATGTAAATCTTGAGCCTGGTGTATTTTGTCATTATGTCAATAATGCACATATATATGATAGACATATAGATCAAGTTAAAGAATTAATTAAAAGAGATGAACAAAAAGATGGTGAAAATATTAAACTTGTATTGAATCCAGATAAAAAAGACTTTTATACTTTCACTATAGACGATTTTACACTTGAAAATTATAATCCACAAAAACCAAATTTAAAATTTGAAATGGCTATTTAGGAGTTCAAATGATAATAGATAATCTTTATATGATAGTTGCAATTACTGAAAAAACAAGAGCAATCGGAAAAAATGGCGATATGATTTATCATCTAAAAGAAGATTTAAAATATTTTAGAAAAACTACAACTGGACATACTATTGTTATGGGAAGCAAGACATATTATAGTTTTCCAAATGGAGCACTTCCAAATAGGAAAAATATAGTACTTACAAGAAGTGATAAAACATTTCCAGATGCTGAAGCACTTCATTCAAAAAATGAAGTCCTAGAATATGCAAAAAATAATCCAGAAGAAGAAATTTTCATAGTTGGTGGAGACAATATTTATCATCAATTTATAGAAAATGCATCAAAACTATATGTCACAATTATTGATGAAGCAGAACCTGTAGATGCTGATAGTTTCTTTCCAGAAATAGACTCTACTATTTGGAAAAAAACTTCTATATCTGATGATATAATTTCCGACGATAGTCCAAATTATAGATATATAGTATATGAAAGAAAATAATATAAAAAATGGTAACTCTTATAATAAATTGAACTGACCTCCTCAAAGTTATTTTTAAGTCCAACTTTTTGGGGTCAGTTTAATCTTACATAAGATTTACCATTTTTTTAATAATTTAGATTTTAGCCATTTTACAAATTCATCGATATATAAATCGTCACTAAATCCATGCCCTTCTCCAGGTAAAAATATTTGACTAATATTTCCACCTTTTTGTTTCAACCTCTTAATATATTCCTCTACCGATTCTTGAGGAATTACAATATCACTATTTCCATAAGCCACAAATTGCCATACATCTTCATTTGATAAATTATCTGCTAAATGGAATTTTTCTAAAAGTTTAGCTCTTTTTTCTTCAGTATCAATTTTATCATCATTTAATACTGAGCTAAGCATTGGAAGATGATAATTAAATGTAAGCTGTGGATATATAAATGCAGCTTTTGAAATACTATCATCTATATCATCAATTTCATCTTTTTTATAATCGATAAATTCACTAGAAAGCACATCCTTATTCATGTATTGATTTACAAAGCTTGAAACTACATATGCACCAGCTGAAAATCCCATAGCATAAATTTTATCATTTTTATAATATTTATTATCTTTATTATGATATCTTAAATATCTTATGGCTCTTTGAATATCTAGCATTGGGATTGGAAAATTGTATGGATTAGATCTATAGTGAAGTAAATATGCTGAGATTCCATTTTTATTTAATCTATCTGCGATACTCTTTCCTCCACTTGCATCTCCATCTATTGTCTTATATATAAATCCTCCTCCAGACAATACAATTACTGCTATTTCCGAGTTTTCAACTTCATATGGTATTAAATATGGTATATCTTCAAATGTTTCACATTCCCATTTACCTTTAATTTCATGTAAATAAGTGAATGTATCTCCAATTTTAGAAATGTCTTCAAAAGATGTATTTACCATTTTCTTTGTGTAATTCACCATACAATCAAATTTATTACCAGCAAAATCAACATTTAAATAATTTAATTTTGATTCTTTACTATATCCTGGTGGTAATTCCCATATATTTATTTTGTTTTCAATATTTCTAAGTTCTTGCATTATTTCCTCTCAATTAAATTATGCATTTCAAGCATTAGTGGATTTTCTTTCCAGTCGACATATCTCCAAAACATCAATCCTTTTAGATTTTTCTCCATTACATACGAAGCCTTAGCTTTTACAGATCTTGAATTATCATATGAATGGAAAATCATTAACTCTTTTGAATATGAATATGGACTTTCTGCTTCTTCATCATAGTAATTTTCAAATAAAGGATTATCAATCACTTCATATTGAAGTTTTGGATAATGTGGACCATGTTCTCCTCCATTTGGAGCAGCTTTTTGTAAAAGTCCATCGTTGTTAGATTCTACATCTTCCCAAAATCTTGAATATTGTCCAAATCCAATTACTATTTTTTCTTTTGGTACACCATTTTTGACAAGTAATTCTACACCATCGCTTGCAGACATCTGTATTATATCTTCTTTCTTTGTGTATAAAGTAGTATGAAGTCCTGTAAATTCCTGTCCAAATCCTCTTAAATCATATGTCATTAAAAGAATATCATCTAAGTAATTTGGAATTTTTTCTAGTTCAACAGAGCCTACAAACCACTCACCAACTCCAGCTGCAATTGAAAGTAAATATTCACCTTTATCATCCAGTCTTTCTCTAATCTCTTTCAATAATATTGTGAAATTTTCTCTATCATATTCTGCAAAATCTCCACCAAAATCTCTTGTAGGAAATTCCCAATCTAAATCTATACCATCTAAATTGTATTTATCTATTAAATCTATTAATGAATCTATAAATTCTATTCTACTATCTTTATCATTTGCCATGATTGAAAATCCAAAAGCTCCTGCTCCCCCAACTGATAGAACTATCTTTAGCTGAGGATTTATTTCTTTTAATGAGTTTAAATTTTCTAGGTATAATTCATCTCTTATATAGGCTTTATTGTCTTTCAATACAGCAAATGCTAGATTGATTCTAGTAAACATTTTAACATCTCTATCATAAAGATTTGGAACTTCATTTATTGGTACATATGCGATAAACTCTTTATTAAACATAAACTCTCCTTATAAATTTATATAAAAATTATTGTCTTAAATTAATCTCTGACTAATAATACAACAGTTTCTGATTCAATAGTATTTACAAATTGATCGAATAAAGTTACTTCTTTAAGCTTAAAACCAAATTGCTTAAATCTTTTTATATCACGAGCAAGTGTCCCTACATTACATGAAATATATACGATACTAGAAATATTAGACTGTCCAATTTTATTTATAATATTTTTATCCAATCCTCTTCTTGGTGGATCAAATAACGCCATTGTCTTATTTTCATTTAGACTTATTTCATCAATTGCGATTTCTGCAGGTTTATTTATCCAATCTATATTATTGATATCATTTATCAATGCATTCTCTTTTGCATCATTTATTGCATCTGTATTTATTTCCACAGATACAACTTTCTCAACTAAATCGGATAAGATAATTGAAGTTGTAGAAATTCCACTATATAAATCAACTAAAATATTCGGATTTATCTTTTCTACATATTCTCTGGCCTTTAGATAAATTTTATAAGAAACTTCCTTATTTACCTGCATAAATGCTCTTGGAGAAATTAAAAATTGATGATTTCCTAATATTTCTTTAATTTTATCCTTTCCGCTTATATGAACTAAATCTTTTATCTTATAATTATTTTTCGTATTATTTCTTGAAACATAGAAACTATCTGCAATTTTTTCATCTTCTATTCTTTTATAAAGCTTTTCAAAATTATATTCTTGATTAAATACTATAATAAGCATAGTTTCTCCAATTGATGTGGATCTAATAATTATATTTTTTAAGACACCTGTATTATCAACTGGATTGTATCCTGGTATGTTTAATTTAGTGATTATAATTTGTATTTTTTTTACCAATTGCTGGATTTCTTTAGTATTCATCATACAATCATTAATTTCAATTAAATCATATGAATTTCTCTTAAAATATGTTAATTTACCCTCTTCAGATACTTTAAGCTCTAATTTGTTTCTATATCCATTTTTATTAATGGCTTCAATTACATTAATATCTATTAATTTTTCATCTGCAATTCTATTTATCGAATTGATAATTGTATTTTTCTTATATTCTATTTGTTTTTTATAATCTATATTGTAAAGCTCATACACTCCGCATAGATTCTCTTCACCTATATCCTCTGTTAGAAATGGTGATTCTTTAATAGTTTCTATCTTTATTGCATTATAAAATGATTTTTTTTTCTTATATACACTGGCTAATAAAGTCTCACCTAATATTGCATTTTCAACGAAATATATTATGCCGTCTTTTTTAGCTACTCCTCTGCCTTTATCATCCAAGTCAATTATTTCTAATTCTATATTCATTTTCCTCTTCCGTTTTGCATTATTTAATAAATAAATAGTATCATATCCAATAAAAAGTTTGTAGTATTAATAATTTTAATTTTAATCTTAATATTTTTTAGGTTAAAATTAAAATTATTAATTTATTTAATCAAATTAATTAAATTTATTTTACTTTAAACTTAATTTGTGTTATATTAACTTTAATAGGAGGAGTCATGAAAGAAAATTTATCTAATTGTCCTGTATGTGGAAACAAATTAAAAATAATAAAATATTCTTGTGATAGTTGTCATACTGAAATAAGTGGCGATTTTACACAAGATAATTTCTCGAATTTAACACAAGATCAAAAAAAATTCATGGAAATATTTATATTAAAGAGAGGCAGTATTAAAGAAATAGAAAAAGAACTGGGGATTTCATACCCTACTGTTAGAAGTAAACTAGATGATTTGATAAACGCTTTAGGGCATAAAGTTGAAGCAAATACCTCAAAGATGGAAATATTAGAAATGTTAAATAGTGGCGAAATTACATCTGAAGAAGCAACAAGATTATTATCACAATTATAGGAGGTTAATATGTCTGAAGAAAGATTAATGATATTAACTATGTTAAAAGAAGACAAAATAACAGAAGAAGAAGCCTTAAAATTATTAGACGCTATTGGAGATAAGAATAATCTCAATGATAAAAAAACTAAAAAATCTAGTGATATGAGTTTCAATGACATGACATCTAAAATAGGAAATGCAATAGAAGCAGCATTTTACAAAATGAGTGATTCCCTATCAAATATAGACTTCGATTATAGATTGTTCAATAATTATACCGGTAGAATCACAAAATCAATTAGAATTGATAATGTAGAAGATAAAATAAATCTTTATATCAAAAATCGTAATGAGAAAGTTCAAGTTTATCAATGGGATAAAGATTATGTAGAAGCTATTGCAAATGTTAATTACGACGAAAAAGAATATACAAGAGACTATGATTTTTTAATCCACACAGTAAATGAACAAAATCATTATATCGGTATAGACACTGAAAAATCAAATAAAGGATATTCCGCTAAATTAACTGTTAATATACCTGAAAGTTTAATAGAAAATCTTAAAGTAGAAACTACCAATTCAAAAATTGAAGCTGATAATTTAGATATTAATTATGCAGAATTTATTACAACTAATGGAAAGATTTCTTTAAGCTATGTAGATGCTAATAGTATCATTTGTAAAACTACAAATAGTAAGATTAGTGCAGAAAATATTGAATCAGACACATTAGAATGCATTACAACAAATGGTAAAATTGTACTAGAAACAATAGATGTAAGAAAAGTGGATGCAAGAAATATGAATGGTTCAATAAATATTGACACAATTAATTCTAAAGCTAGAGAAGTAAATCTAAATTCTACAAATGGTGGTTTATATATAGAAGGATTAGATTATTCAAGACCTATTAAAGCTACAATTTCTGGTAGATTAAGTCATAATCTATCACCAAACTTTGTAAACTTAAATGAAATGTCTAGCGAAATAATAGCTACAACACCTGATTATACAGAAGATTCAGATGATGTTCTAAATATATTTGCCTATACTACAAATGGAAGAGTTGAAATTATTTAAATTTTGTAACAAATTCTGTGAGTGAAATCGTGCCTCACAGAATTTGTTTTTTTGTGTATATTTCAATGGTTTCAGAGTTTTTTGATATTTCTTTGTCAAATATTACAAAAAATGACGCTTTTGGTTACAAAATAATTACAAAATACTTGACATTATATTACAAAGAATTTAATATAAGTAGGTAATGTTAAGAAAGAGGTAATTATGAGTTTTATTAAAAACAATAAAAACGCAATTATAGGTGTTTTAACATTAACTGCATCTATATTTGTTGGCGAAATGGCTTTAGCTAATGTGCCAAAAACTATTAATCTTTCTGTAGATAATAACGAAGTTACAGAAATTGAAACTTCATCTAAGAATGTTGAAGATTTACTAAATGAACTTGGATATAAAATTGATGAAATAAAAATTTCAACTAATTTACATGATACTATTAGAAATAACTATAAATTAGACATAAATACTAAAAAGACCATATCATTCAATAACGAAGGCAACACTCTTATGGTAAATACATATGCTACCAACGTTAAAGACTTTTTAGATGAATTAAGTATAAAATATGATTCAGATGATATTATCAATCCATCACTTGATTCAAATATCAAAAATGGTGAAAAAATATCATATGACAATGTAGTTACAGAAGATTATACTGAAACTAAAGAAATTGAATTCAAAAAAGAATCTAAATACTCTTTTGATTTAGATTATGGAAAAAAAGAAATAGAAGTAAAAGGTGAAAATGGTAAAAAAGTCTTACAAAAATCTAAAACTTCTATTAACTCAAAGATTGTTTCAGATGAAATAGTTAAGGAAACAATTACTAAAAAACCAATAAATCAAGTTACTTTAATAGGTACAAAAGAAGTTGTTGAAGAAAGTACAGAACCTGAACTAATTGAAAAAGAAAATTCTTCACTTTACAAAGGTGAAACTAATGTAATTCAAAGTGGATCTGAAGGTTTAGTAAGATATACTTATGAAAACAATGGTTCTGAAAGAAAACTTGTAGAAAAAAAGGTACTAAAAAAATCAGTTGATAGAATTGTTGAATATGGTACAAAATCTAGACCCGTTGCTTCATCAACAAGTGGAATATATAGTCTATCCGACTTAACATTCCACGGTGTTATAAATTGGGGTGGATATAAATTCACTTATTACTCACAAAGTGTATTACCTGGCGGGGGCTTAAATATTCCAGGAAGACATGTAAATGCTGGCGGATTCGTAGCAGATGGCGATGGTTATATAGTAATTGCAAATAGTGCTCCAATAGGAACAATAATAAATACACCATTTGGTTATCAAGGTAAAGTTTATGACAGAGGAACTTACGGAAATCACATGGACGTATATACAAGATAATAGAAAAATCCATCAAACTTATAAGTTTGATGGATTTTTTGTTTTAAAAAGAAAATATCTGCTGGGAGTTAGCAACCCCAACAGATATTTTAGAAACTTTATTAAAAATATTAATTCTGATTAAATAAGTCTTCTAATTCAAATTGCTTGATGAGATGCTCTCTTCTTACATCACTAAAAACTATATTGTATACCTCAGGATTACTTATATTAAATGCTTTTTCCTCAGATCTAAAGTCTTCAATTTCTTTAATACTAAATCCTGTAAGTTTAGCTCTTAATTCATTAGCTTCTTTTGAATCTTGTTCAGATTCAGGTATGTTTAATAATTTGATTATATCAGGTTTAATTTTTTCATAATAATTGTCTGAGTCTTGTGTTTCATTATACGATTCTTTAGTTTCGTTTATATTTGTATTTTTTTTGATGTAAATATAAAAAAAGCGATAATAACTAATCCTAAAATTACTACAATATAAATCAGTTTGTTTCTTTCTCTCATATGGTCCTCATTTTATTAAATATCTGAAATAAATTAATTTCTATTTGCCAAAGCTTGAGTATTTATATTTCTAAGTCTTGCAAATTCATTTAATTTTCCTCTTACGAGTATATCTTTTTCTTGTAATTCATTTATATTATTAGCTCCAATTAATGCCATAATAGATTTTATTTGACATTTCCAATTATTTACCATATCTATCGCATTTTCAATATCTATATCATTTACTAGCATTATAAATTTACCGGCCATAGAAGTCGATTTAGCGCCTAATGCAAGTGATTTTACTATATCATATGTATTTCTTATACCGCCAGATGATATAATCTCTGTATTTGAAATAAAGTCTTGAGCTTCAAATAAAGATTCTGCTGTACTAAATCCATATTCTTCTAAAAATGCTAGAGAATCTTTTTTTCTTCTAGAATTTTCAATCTTAGCAAAATTTGTTCCCCCTCTGCCCGAGATATCAATCGTCTTTGCACCAATTGATTTTAATAATTTTATAGTTTCTCGTGACATTCCAAAGCCTACTTCTTTTACAATAACTGGAACTCCTACATTTGAGATAATATTTTCAATATTTTCAATCCATTTTGTAAAATCTCTTTCACCTTCCGGCATTATTATTTCTTGAGCAGGATTGATATGAATTTGAATTCCATTTGCACCTATAAGATGTACAGCTTTCTTAGCTTCTTCTAAACTCTTATCCGCTCCAATATTTGCAAATATTATACCATTTTTATTTTCTTTTCTTACAATCTTAAATGTATCTTCTATTTCCTTATGTCTTAGAGCGACTGATAATGAACCAACTCCCATCATAGTGTTCGTTTCTCTTGCAAGTATGGCAAGTTTTTGATTGAAGTTTTTTGTAAGCTCTGTTCCTCCTGTCATGCCATTTATGTAAAATGGATGAGATTGAGTAAATGTTGCTATTGATGTGCTTATATCTATATTATCAACATTTGTATTTGGTAAGGAATTATGAACAAAATCAATTAAATCAAAATCACTTTCTTTATTTTCATCATGAAACGAAATCGCAAGTTTTAAGTGTTCATCTTTTCTTTCCATTATTCCTCCTCATAAACATCTAAATCGAGCATTTTTATATCTTTACTATTCCAATTTTCTTCAAGGATTTTCTTGTCAAAATCATGTTTTGATATTGCAATACCACAATCTCCCCCACCTGCACCTGAAGTCTTAGATGCTAAATCGAGATTTTTAGATATTTCAATCAAATTGTGCAAACTATCTTTTTCAATTTCAATACCATATCTTTTTGAATATTCTAATAAAAGCATACGATTTTCTTCTATTGCTTCTTTTAAATATTCAAAACCTAATGATGTATATGCATTTATAAAATCATCAACACATTTGTCACTTTCACTTGTAAATCTATTTATAAAGTCATCATTATTTTTAATTCTATTGATTGATTTTCTTACTAAATTGTCACTTGATGCTGGAGACTTTGTCCATCCTACAAGGATTTTATACTCTTTATTTCTCTTTATTTGTTCAATCGATAAAGTATTCCACTTTAATTCAATTGTCTTTAATACCCCATTGAAATTATAGAAATTTTTTATAAATTCTCTATCAAAAGATCTATACTTAACTATTCCCGTGAAACAAACTGTTGCAATATCTCCAAATGAGCTATTCATTATTAATTTCATGCTTGCAAGTGTAGCTAATTTAAATATTTCCATATTTGTGTATTCATATTTATAAAACCGTAAAATAGCTTTTGTAACTGCAACAACAACAGATGCACTAGAACCTAATCCATATTTTAATCCATCTTCTGATTCTAATTCACTTAATACTTCTATATCATAATATTTCGGAGTTATTCCTTTTGCACTAATAAATTCATCACAGATATGCATAGCTTGTATTATATATTCAAATCTATCATCCCTTTGTTCAACAACTATTTCATTATCTCTTCTAGACCAAATTAATTTAATATTAGAATAAGATTTAATTGTTCCTCTATGAGTTGATTCTCTTAATTTCACAGTAATAAATTTATCAATAGCTATTGCAACTGATTTATGACCAGGCATAACAACAGAGTATTCACCTGCAATATATAATTTACCTGGTACTTTAACTTCAATCATACTAATTCCTCTACTATTACATCGTTTCCAATATTAGAAATGATAATATTATCAAATTCCTTCAATTCTTTAATTATCTTGTCAACTTCTGTCTTTCTAACTATTAGTTTTACATTTGGGCCTGCATCCATTGTGTAATAAACACTAAGTCCCATTTTTCTTAACTCTTTAACTTTATTGATTGCTTGTATACTTTTTTCCTTAAAATATATTATTGGTGGATTTGAGCCTAGCATAGTAGCATGCATTTTCATAGCATTATGTTCAGCAATTTTCCCAATTTCATCAATATCTCTATCTTTAATAGCTTTTTTTATTGCAATTATATCTTTCTTTGAACTTTCTACAAAAGATTGATATAAAGGGGATGTTTCAACTGTTTGTTTCATTGCTTTTCTTGAAGATATATCTTTTTTTTCTTCATTTAATACTAGTATTATCATGGCAATATCAAAATCTCCATCATCTATTTTTTTTGCAAATGATGTTTCATGATCTTCACCTTTTATCCATTCAACAAATCCGCCATAAATACTTCTTGAGGCAGAACCAGAGCCTAATCTTGCTAGTTTTGTAAGATTTTCTTTTTCATAATTAAGTTCAAATAGTGAATTTAGAGCAGCAGAAAGCGCTGCAAATCCTGACGCAGATGACGCCAAACCTGCAGCTGTTGGTACATGATTAAAGCTTTCAATTTCAACTCTTTTATCAGATGATGCAAGCTTTCTAAATATATCTATATATTTAGAAATTTTAGCTGTTTCTTTTTCATCTTGTAAATTATTATCTAAGTAGAATAAATCTTTATCGCTATCAGAAAAATTTACTATTGTCTCTGTATAAAGATTTTCTAATGTCATAGATAGTGAGTTGTTATTAGGGATTATTAACTCTTCATCTTCTTTTCCCCAATATTTAATTAATGCAATATTTGCATGTGCTTTTGCTTTATATCTTTTCATATTACCCCTATACTTTTTAGATATTTTATATATTTGATATCCAAACTTCTTTGTCTAAATTTTCAAATTCTTCTTTTATTTTTTCAGCTATTTCTAGTGTAGAGCATAATGCTATCATACAACCTCCGCCTCCACCACCTGTAAGTTTGGCTCCAAGAGCTTTATTTTTGATAGCAATATTTACCATTTCATCAAGCTCATTACATGAAACTTCAAGTTTTTGTAGATTTATATGAGCCTTATTCATAGTATTCCCAAGATTTTCTAAATCTTTTTCTTCTATATATTTTCTAGCTTCATTTGAAAGACTAGATAAATTTTCTATATATTCCATATATTTTGAATCTTGTTCAATCAATTTCTTTACATTTGATACAGTCTTTTTTGTTTTACCCTTTATACCTGTATCTCCAATCACTAGAAAAGCATCTAAATCAATCGGGAATATTTCTAGCTTTTCATCTTTTATGAAATATACGGATTTATTGTGTTTTATCACATTGATATCTATTCCACTGGGATTTCCATGAATAATCCTTTCAGAAATATTCGCCCATTTAGATATATCATCTTCTGTATGTTCAATATTAAAATATCTAAATAATGCTCTTGCAACGGCTATTGATGCTGCAGCAGAAGATCCCATTCCTCTTTCATTAGGAATATCTGATTCTATTATAATCTTAATCTTTTTTCTTATATTATATTTTTCAAAAAATTTCTCTATTAAATTTCTAATTCCTAGTAAATCTTCTGATGATTCACAAAGTTCTCCTTCAAAAAATTTACAATAAATATGATTTTTTTCACTCTCTTCTATATACACATCTAAAGATACTGAATTTATAGGTATTGCAATAGCTGGTTTACCATATACAACACTATGCTCTCCTATTAAAATTATCTTTCCATGTGAAGTTGCTAATGAATTTTCCATCTTAACCTACCAATTGTGTTATAATCCATGGCGCAGCATATAATGCCATAAATTGAACACCATAATTTACACCTTGTCTGTTTAAAAATCCACTTACGATACTTATTAATAATACACCAAATATATTAACTACACCAGCATCCATATAAGATAAAAGTATAATGAACGAAATAAATAAACCTAAAATCGCTTCATGTGGTATCTTCTTTAATACAAAATTAGAAATGGATGATGCATATTTGTTTGTAAGTACATATGATACAGTAATAGCTATAAATGCAGCTAAAATTATCGGTAAAAGCATTTCTTTGAATGACAATATATGATGTATATTGTGTTGCGTAGTAAACACTGGTTCTGCATCGAATAAAGCAATCCCTGGACCTATTGATACCGGTGATAAAGGTATCCCCAGTGCTATTATAGGAATTAATATACCAGATATATATGTAGCTTGTATCATTGCAGACATTACTGTGATAGTTAAAAATGATTCTTCTGTTTTACCCTTTTTACTTTTTCCCATTATTTCACCAAATAAAATAGTAAGGCCAACTGGAGAAAGTACAAATAATAAATTTGAAATGAAACCTGATATAGCTGCTCTTCCCATTTCTTCTTTAGTTGAAATCTTAAATGGATTTAATTTTTTTGTATCCATTTTCGGAATTATAATTTCTTTATCTTTATCAGTTTCCAATTTTTCTCTATTTGATTTACTAAATAATTCTATAAGATTTATTATTAATGGTCCTATTGTTATCGCTAAGAAAAATGAAACTGTGATATTTTTACTTTCAGGAACAATTCCTGTCCCCCAATACAAATGTCTAAGTGACATAAATAACATCGAAAGCGGAATTATACTTAATAATGATAAAATTTTTGCTTTACTAAGTAATGATAAAAATATCGCTCCACCTACAAATAATAATGATGAATATTGCTTCAAGAAATTACCATATGGCGCTATTAGACTTGCTAATATTAAAGATGTCGGTAATGCTATTACTACACCAATTAAAGATCCTACAGCCATTTTCTTTATTACTAAAGCTGATAATCCTTTATCCTTTAAATATAAGCTGTGTTCCATCATTGGGGTTGCCATTACCCCTCCAGGAAGTCCAACCAAAGCTGTTGGAATTGCATTTGTAACAGATAAAGTGATAATTGATGCTACAAAAAATGCTAAAATTACTCTTGCATCTACCCCTGTTAAAACCAGAGTCAAAGTGATTGGAACTAATACCGAAGTTTCATCTGTACCCGGTATGAATCCTATTAAAGTGTATATTATAACTCCAGATAATATGGCTACAATCATTTGTACAAATATATCCATACTATTATCCTACCTTTACATTTCTTTTTGGTTTAAACAATATTGATGTAATTATAAAACCTATTACAGCTCCAAATAATCCCATAAATAGTTGCATTGAAGTATTGTCTTTATCTGCTAAAAAAAACATTCCCATTGTGGAAATTATACTTATTAAAATACTTAATATTAAATCTTTTAGGGAAACAACATCTCCCCATAATAATACTTTATCTTTTTTCACATTTACCTCTATATATAATAAATAATACTTTAAAAATATATTATCATTAAATTTATCGTTTTACAACAAATTTTTATTCTTTTTTGATAAGTTGTTAATTCTATTTAATAAATCTTTTTATCAAAATAGCTATTATTCATAAATATGGTATAATTCTTAATATGAATAAAATACGTCTGGAGTTAATATGACAAAAATATACATACCAAAAGATTATAAATCAAATTTAGATTTAGCTCAAACACAATTTTTTATAAAAGAAATTAAAGACTTTTTCCAATATGCATTAGCTAGAAATTTAGACTTATTAAGAGTCTCTGCCCCTCTTTTTGTAAAAGAAGAAACTGGACTTAATGACAATCTTTCAGGTGTAGAACACGCCGTGAATTTCTCGATTTATGAAAATGGAAAACAAACAAAATTAGAGATAGTTCATTCGCTGGCAAAATGGAAAAGATATGCTTTACATAGATATAATATCCCAAAATATAAGGGCTTATATGCTGATATGAATGCTATACGATCATTTGAAGATCTAGATAATACTCACTCTCTATATGTGGATCAATGGGACTGGGAAAAAGTTATTGATGAAAAAGATAGAAATATTGATTTTCTTAAAATGACTGTAAATACTATATTTACTACATTAAAGGATTTGGATTATCATATGAGATTAAAAATCCAAGGATATGAAACTCTTCTTCCTGATGAAATCACTTTTATAGATACTCAAGAACTTGAAGATAAATATCCAAATCTTTCACCAGAAGAAAGAGAAAAAGAAATTGTAAAAGAGAAAAAAGCTGTATTTCTAATCGGTATCGGTAAAAAATTAAAATCTGGAAAGCCTCATGATGATAGATCTCCAGACTATGATGATTGGAATCTCAACGGGGATATAATTGTATACAATCCTATATTAGACGATGCTCTAGAGCTTTCAAGTATGGGAATTAGAGTATCTCCTGAAGCCTTAAATCATCAATTAGAAGTATCTGGAAATCTTGATAGATTAGAAAAATCCTATCATAAATCTCTGATGGATAGAGAGCTTCCTTTTGCTATTGGTGGTGGAATTGGACAATCAAGGCTTTGTATGTTCTTCTTACAAAAAGCACATATAGGTGAAGTTCAAGTATCAGTATGGCCAGAAGAAATGATAAAAGAATGTAGTGATAATGGAATAATTTTGTTGTAGGGGTTGGTAGATATTGTATAATTTCATGAATCCCGTATAAGCTTATAAATGCTCGAACAGCTTGCATCCAACAAAAAAACACAATCAAAATAAAATCCTATTTTATTTTGATTGTGTTTTTTGTTTTACTAGTATAAATGGATTTACGTTGTCTACGTTTTGTATTTAACTTTGATTGGTACCTAAATTAAATACCATTTCTGATTTTTCCAATTTATTTTTCATTCTTTAGAAAGATTTTGACCATTTTTCCGTGTTTCGATAATAATTTTTGATTTCTCAGAAAAAAATGACCCTTACAAAGACATTTCGCATGATTTTGTCCTCGTTTATTACATTAAATTAACAATCAAGTTAAGATTTTCTGAATTTATAATTATATTTCTCAAAAATCAGAAAATCAGCTATTTTCTTTCGGTTTTATGCAATTTATTTTTCAATACTCAGAAATACTCTCTAAGTGGTATCTATTTATGAAATAAAAACTAAATTCACAAACAAAAACCAGAGACAAATATTTCTAAATGTCTCTGGTATAAAGTCTAACTTTTTGGGGTCACCTTACTTTCACCTTTACAGATATTTCTAAACAAAATTTTTCATTTTATTCTGGAGCAATTTCCAAAGCCATTTCCATCATTTCTGTATATGCTGTTTCTCTAACTTCTGCAGATTCTTCTTCTTCACTATTGTCTGATACTGTACATATACATAATGCTTGTTTCTTGTTTTCTAATGCTGACATATAAAGTCCTGCTGCTTCCATTTCTATTCCCAATGTTCCATATTTTTTCAAGTTTTCAATAACTTCTGGATCCCATTTTCTATAGAATTCATCTGATGAAAGTACTGATCCAAAATATGCATTTAAATTATTCTTTTCAGCATATTCATGAGCTTTAAGTACTAATTCAAATGTAGGTGTAGGTGCAAATTGAATTATATCAAATTTACCTCTAACAACTGAAGCTGGAGTATTTGCTGCTGTTGCTACGATAATATCTCTAACTTTTAAATCTGGTTGTAGTCCACCTGCAGTCCCTACTCTTATGATTGTTTGAACATCATAAAATGCAAATAATTCATGATAATAAATCATAGCTGACGGAATACCCATTCCAGAACCCATTACAGAAACTCTTTTTCCTTTATAGTATCCTGTAAATCCAAGCATTCCTCTTACATCATTAAATTGAGTAACATCTTCTAAAAATTTATCTGCTATAAATTTTGCTCTTTTTGGATCTCCTGGCATAAGCACAGTATTTGCTATTTGATCTTTACTTGTTGCTCCAATATGTGGTGTTGGTATCATATTCTCTCCTTTATATATTTTTTATTCTGCTTCATAAAAAGCTTGCATAAGTCTTGCCATATAGATGTGGTCTTCTACCCCTTGCATCTCTCTTATTGAGTGCATTGCAAGCATTGGATTTCCTATGTCTATATTCTTAATTCCTGATGCGATTTCAATAAGTGAACCTATTGTAGATCCCCCTCTTAAATCAGAACGATTATGGAAAAATTGTAATGGAATATTATTTTCTTTAGCAATATCAATAAGTATTGCTTTTCCAAATCCATCAGAAGCGTATGATCTTGAGGCTGACTCTTTTATTACTGGACCTTTATTAATATATGGTCTATTTGTTGGATCAGCTTTTTCTTGATAATTTGGATGTATTGCATGAGCTTGATCTGCCGAAATCATAAATGATTTATATAGTTGATCTACAAATGTCATTTCATCATTTCCTAATGAATATGAAATTTTCTTTAATACATCTTTAAATGTGGTTGATCTTGCTCCTTGTTGAGTTCCAGATCCTATTTCTTCATTATCAAAACCGACAAATATTTTAGTTTGTTTTGATTCTTTTGAATCAATAATTGCTTTTAATCCTGCATGCATCATGCCTAAATTGTCGATTTTTCCTGATTGAATAAATTCTCCTTCACTTCCTATTAAATTAGCTTGTTCTCTACTATATAGGAATAAATCAGTACTTAAAATATCGTCTTTATCTATTTCTAATTCAAAAGCTATTAATTCATTTAAATCAAAATCTTCAGATAATCCAATTACTGGAAGCAGTTGAGTTTGAGGGTTTGGCAATTTATTTCTTTCATCCATAGAAGTCATATGAATTGCAAGTGATGCAATGGTCAATAAATCATAATCTAGATTTACTAGTTTTACTTCTGGTTTTAAGGATGAAGTACCTTTTACAAATACTCTACCTGCAATAGATAATGTTCTATCTAACCAAGTATTAACAAGAGGTCCCCCATATATTTCTGTATTTAATAATGTGTATCCTTCTTTTTTTATTACAGAATTTGTTTTTAATTTAAATGTTGGTGAATCTGTATGAGCGCCTACAATTTTAAATGGTGCTTCTTTATCAGAACCTACTACAAAAGCTATTATAGTTGAATCATTTATTACTAAAAAATATTTCCCTTCAACTTCTAAATTCCATTTTTCATTGAAATTTATTTGTGTAAAACCATTTCTTTCAAGTCTTTCTTTTGTAGCATTTGTTGAATGATACATAGTCACAGATTCATCAAGATAGTTCAAATAGTCAGCTATAAATAATTCTTCATCTTCAAAATCTTCATAATATTTTTCGTATTCTATTTTCATATTAACTCCTTATTTTGATGCATTTCCCGCTACATTTAATGGATCCCATGTAGGTGAGAATGGTGGTGAATATGGGAAGTCCATAAATCCTAATTCATCAACAGTAACTTCTTTATGGATTGCTACAACTAATGCTGTAATTCTTTCAATTCCTTTTTTACCAAATATTTGTCCACCTAATAATACTCTAGTTTCTTTATTATATATTAGTTTTATAAATATATCTTCTTGGCCCCTTAAATATGAAGTTTGATTTTTTGCTTTTATAAATGTTGCTTTGTAATTTAATCCAAGCTCTTTAGCTTTTTCTTCAGTAAGTCCAGTAGATGTAGCTCCATATTCTCCTACCTTTATAGATGATGAACCAAGAGCTCCAATGTATGATTTTTGATTTTCAGATACTATATTTTCTCCTACTAATCTTCCCATTTTATTTGCATATGTTGCAAGTGCTGCATAAAAATTATTTATAAATTTATTATGAACTGTTGCACAGTCTCCAGCAGAATATACATCTTCAATACTTGTACGACCGCAATCATCGACAATGATTGCACCATTTTTAATCTTTTCAAGTCTATTATCATCAATAAATGCAGTATTTGGTCTGAAACCTAAAGCCATTACCGCTGCATCACAAGGTATTTCTTCTTTGTCTGTAATTACAGCAATAGCCTTATTCCCATCAGTTTTAAAACTTTCATATGTGTTTCCAAACTTGAATTTTATACCATGTTCAATAGCTTTTTCTTTTATCATTTCAGAAATTTCATCATCAAAAATATTTGTTAATAAATCATTTTCTCTATGAACTACTGTAACATTTTTTCCGTTTGAAGCTAACTGTTCAGCTACTTCCAGACCGATAAATCCAGCACCAATAACTACAATATTTTCTATTTCATCTAGATTTGCTTTCAGTCTATTAGCATCATCTTCTTTTACCATTGTAAATACATTTTCACTGTCTGAACCTTCTCCAAAGACTACCGGTGTAGCTCCGGTACATATAGCTAATTTATCATATACTCTTTCAAATTCTTCATTATTTTCTAAATTTTTAATATTTACTTTTTTATTGTCAAAATCAATACTCAGAGCTTCATGTTGACTTAAAACTTCAATTCCTTGTTCTTTAGTTTTCTCGATTGATCTAGCATACATTCTATCTGCATTATCAAATTCGCCACCTAAATAGTATGGAAGTCCACAAGCCCCAAATGAAAGATAGTCATTTTTTTCGATAATTGTAACATTTGCTTCAGGATTTGTTCTTTTAGCTTTTGCAGCTACAGAAGCTCCTGCTGCAATTCCTCCAATAATTAAAATATTCATAGCTATTCCTTTCTTTTATCTCTTATATTTAATTATACATTATTGACGATTAAATTGATAATTCAATTTTAAAACTAAAAATCATTTAAAATAAAAAATGATGTTTTAAGATTATTTAATCCTAAAACATCATCTTAAAATTATTTATTCTTAAATCCAAGTAATCTTAAACCATTTAGAATTACCATTATTGTAGAACCTTCATGGAATACTACTCCCAATGGTAGATCTAAAATACCAAATAGGTTTAATCCTATTAAAGCTATAATTACTGCTATTGAAAATATAATATTTTGATAAATAATTGTATTTAATTTTTTACTTAATTTGTAACTATGATATAGTTTATTCAAATCGTTTTTAACTATTACTATATCTGATGATTCCATTGCTATAGATGTACCTGAGCCCATTGAAATCCCGATATCTGCATTGGCAAGTGCTGGAGCATCATTGATACCATCTCCAATCATAGCTATAGTTTTTCCTTCTTGCATTTTTTCTTCTATAAATTTCATTTTATCTTCTGGATTCAATTCTGATCTATAATGTCTTATATTTAGATACTGCGCAACTTTATTTGTAACCTTTTGATTATCTCCTGTAAGCATTTCTATAATAATATTATCTTTATGAAAATCATTGATTGCTTCTTTTGCTGTTTCTCTAACTTTATCTGATAAAGCTATATATCCTACAACTTCATTATCTTTTGATACAAATGAAATTGTATTTCCTTCATTCTCCATTTCTAAATATTTATTCGGATCTTTATATCCTTCAAACATTGTCTTTTTACCTACTTTGATATTGTCCATTTGGACACCTTTTCCGGCTATTTCTTCAATATTTGATTCTTTAACTTCAGATATATCTAAATCAGAGAATTTGTTTACAATTCCTTGAGCTATTGGATGATTTGAATTATGTTCAATAAATACAACAGTTTTTAAAATCTCTTCATCTAATTTGTAGTCAACAACCTCAAATTCACCATAAGTAAGTGTTCCAGTCTTATCTGTAGCAATAATATCCACATCGCTCAATACTTCCATTGCTCGACCATCCTTGAATAATATACCATTCTTAGCACCATTTGAAATAGATGATAATGTGGCTGGTGTAGCCGATGCAACTAATGCACATGGACTTGCAACTGTTAGAAGAACTATCCCTCTATAAAATGCATCTTCAAAACTAAAACCATTTAAATAATATAGGGCCAATATAAATAATGGAACCACTACAAGCACCGCTATTACATAAGTTGATTCTATTTTGTCTATAATCTTAGCTTTTTTAGATGGTCTATTTTGAGCTTGTTCAACCATTCTTATAATATTGGAAAATACTGTATCTTTATTTTCTTTACTGACTTCAATTACAAATGAATTTCCTTCATTGATAGTTCCAGCAAATACTTCATCTCCTTCTGATTTAGTAACTGGGACTGACTCTCCAGTAAGTGATGCTTCATTTATTAGTGATTCTCTATCTATAAAACCGTCAATTGGTAATTGATCTCCTTTTGACACTGAAACCTTATCTCCAACTTTCAGTTCATCTGTGCTTACTATTTCATAATTTCCATCACTTGTAATTCTTTTTGCCTCATCCGGTAATTGTTGCATAAGCTCTTTAATTGCATTGCTTGATTTACCTGTTACATAGTCTTCTAATACCTCTGCACCAGCAAAAATAATTAAAAGCAATGCTCCTTCGGAAGCATAGTCAATTACTATTGCACCTAAAGCTGCCAGTATCATTAATAAATCGACATTTGGTGATTTATTTTTAATTGTATCTACGACAGCATTTTTTGTTGCATAATACCCTAAAAATAGGATTGCTATATAAAATATATATGTACTTAAGTTTTTATTGCTTGGTGATATAGCGAATCCCAATATAGTTAGTAGTATTCCTATAGAAAGAAATCTACCTTGCCTTTCTGAAATTAAATATTTTAACATCTTTATACCCCCTTGTTATTTTATGTAAAATATATTTCTAAAAAAAAAAATTCGCACTATAAGACAGTATGCTGTCTCACAGTGCGTTTAATAAACTTTCTGCTGCTACGCTTTTTGTAGCCCGGCTAGTAAACTTATATGTTTACCGCTTGTTTTAAATGAATCCTATCGGATTGTTTGTAACTACATTATAGCATACACAAAAATAAATGCAAATTTTATTTAAATGCAAATAATATTGTTTTTATTTTATTAATGGTATAATGTATAAGAAATTATATTTGAGAATGGAGAAAATTATGAATTGTTTAATTGGACAGTCTGGTGGCCCATCTAGTGTAATAAATGCATCTCTGGCAGGTGTTATACAGGCAAGTATAGATAATGATTTCGATACAATTTATGTACTTAGACATGGAATCGAAGGATTATTATCCCATAATATTGCTGAAATAGATAAAGAGAAATATAAATCAATTTTAGCAAATGACAGACTTAAAAGTCGCCCTTCTTCAATATTAGGATCTTGTAGATATAAATTACCAAATGATTTAGATTCTCCAATTTATGAAGACATATTTAATAAATTAAAAGAATTAAATATTTCATCTTTTATATATATTGGTGGTAATGATTCTATGGATACTGTAAAAAAATTAAATCAATATATTCAATACAAAAATATCGATTTTGTAAATATAAATGGTTGTCCTAAAACAATCGATAATGATTTGATGCTTATGGACCATTCCCCAGGATTTGGTTCAGCAGCAAAATATATTGCAAATACAATACTTGATATACGTACTGATGTAGATATTTACGATGTAAACACCGTAACTTTTGTTGAAATTATGGGAAGAAATGCCGGATGGTTAGCTGCTTCTTCGCTTATAACAAATCTAAATCAAGATAGAGATGTAGTAAATTTACTCTATCTTTCTGAAAAATCTGTAAGAAAAGAACAGATAATAGAAGATATTAAACTAGCTTTTAAAAAGGAAAAAAATCTTATAGTTGTTGTTTCTGAAGGATTTATGGACATCGAAAACTTTTTCAAAGAGGAAGTGTTTAGATCATATGATTTAGGATTCAATCATCCTATAATCTCTGGTATATCTAGAAAATTAGCTGACTTTGTATATAGAGAACTTGATATTAAAACGAAAGCAGTAGAATTGTCTATAACTCAAAGAACAAATTATATGATTAGTAAAACAGATAGTGACGAAGCATTTGAATTAGGTTACAAATCTCTTGAACTATCTATAGACAATACCAATCTAGTTCCTATACTGATAAGAAAAAATGACAGTCCCTATACAGTAGAATATTCGCATGCTTATAGCTTTGATATAGCAAATAAGGAAAAATTAATTCCTGAAGAATGGCTGTCAAATGAAAATACATTTAAAGAAAATATATATAAATATATCGCTCCATTAATACAAGGAGAAATAAATCCTGTTATAAAAAATGGACTACATAGTTATATTAAATTAAACGAATTTATAAAATAGTAAAAATGGTAATCAGATTTTTAGAACTGACCCCAAAAAGTTGTTTTTAGGTCCAACTTTTTGGGGTCAACTTATCCTGATTACCATCTTTTTAATTCCATATATTAATATGCATATTCATTTCCAGTTATATTGTTTAACCATTCTTTTTTTCTATATAAATTTATCATAAAGAAAAATTTAATAAACTCTTCCAAGCTTACAATTGTGAACACCCATTCAATAGGTAAATTCAATACCAAAACTCCTATAAATGACATTGGAATTGCAAATAACCACATCGTGCTTAATTCAAATATCAATGGTTTTTTCGTCAATCCCCCAGATCTAAAGAATCCAACAATCAATATCCCATTCATAAATCTAAATGGTATAAATAATCCTCTAATAATTAATAATTTTATAGAAATATCATAAACATTTTTTTCTATCCCTGCATATACTTTCATCAATAAACTTGGTAAACCAGATAAAGTTGCTAAAGATAAAAGTCCAATAATAACAGTTAATTGTATAAAATATCTAGCATAACTTTCTACTCTATCTCTCTTAGATCTACCCAAATTATGCCCTATAATAACTGCAGCTGATGAATCAAGTGAGTTAACAATAATAAAGAAAACATTTTGAATGGTTCCTGTAAGTTGTATAGCGGCTGTGGCATCTTTTCCAATTCGTGAATATGCTATAGAAAACATTAATTGTCCCAATGACCAAAACATTTCAGCCATGATTATAGGTGTTGCAATAGGAAAGAATTTCTTTATTCTTTCGGTATCTATCTTTAATAAATCTATTGGTTTTACATTAAATAATTTATAATTATGTCTATTAATAAAAATTATCAATAATATCACTTCAAAATATCTTGAAATTATTGTCCCTAAAGCTGCCCCCGCTACTCCAAGAGCTGGAGCTCCAAATTTCCCAAATATAAAAATATAATTAAAAAATACATTTAGAAAAAACGAAAGAACTGAAGCTAATAAAGGCTCTTTAACTCTATTTACTGACCTTAAAACTGCATTTAAAGACATTGAAATAGCATTTGGTATAAAAGTTAATGCTACCAATGTAAGATATGAAACTCCATAAATTTTAACTTCATCATCAGGTATCAATATATGCATAATTTGATTAGGAAATATTAAAGAAACTGCTGTGAAAATAACAGATACGATTAAAGAAAGTTGAATTATTAAACTTAAATATCTTCTTACATTTTCTTCATCTTTATTTCCATAATATTGTGAAAAGAACACTCCCCCTGCACTAGATATACCAAAGATGATAACCACAAAAAAGAACACATATTGATTTACAAGTCCAACTGCGGCAATCTCTGCACCACCTAATGAAGAAATCATGACAGTATCTGCCATATTAATAGATGTTGAAATCAAAAATTGTAATGATAATGGTAATGCAACTGCAATAAGTCCTCTTAAAAATTTTTTATCAGAAAAGAAAAACTTTCTATCTTTCATAAAATAATCTACCTTTTAATATTAAATTAAATACAAATGATATTATATATTAAAATTAGATAATTATATAGTATTGTTATATATTTATCTTAAAATTAAAACACCATTTTAGATAAAATTCCCACAACAAAAATAAAATCAAAATAGACTATATCGTAAATTATTTAAGAAACGATATACAAAAACAGAGACAAGATTTTATTGCCTCTGTTTTATCTTTTCCATATTAAATAGGATTTATTTTTTATTTATATTTTTCATTCTATAAATATATGCAAGGCCAATTGCAGATAAAATTATCATGTAAACATAAACATTTGAAAAATCATCACCCGTTGTTGGATTATTTGGTTTTACTGGATAAGTAGGTTTTTCTGGATAAGTAGGTTTTTCTGGTATTTCTTTCATTTGATTAGTTATTTTAAATCCATCTCTCATTGATCCCGTAATAGTTACATTATACCAGTTTTCAGAAATTTTAATTTGATTATCTTCTGCTCCAACTTCCATAACAGTATAATTGATTGGATTGCCTCCCAATTCAGTTGAATATGGTAAATTATTGAAAGTAGCTTTCCAATTATTATCCGCATTTAAACTTTCTTTCATACCGGTAGCTTGTCCGTCTTTGTATAGTTCTACTTCTATAGAATCTATAGGAGCATCTATAACTTTTCCGTCGCTATCTAGCCACTCTTTTTCAACTTTCACATTTATATTTGGAGGTGTCAATGGTATCCACGGAATTTGTTTGATATTCGTGATTGTAAAGCCTTCATTCATCGAACCTTCTATTTTCACTCTATATCTATTTCCATTGAGCAAGATAAAGTTACCTTCTGCTCCCACTTCCACAACAGTATAATTTATCTTAGTCTCATCGTCTTCATTGAATTCTTCTAGTCCATTAAATGAAGATGTCCAGTTATTGGATTCATTTAAGATAAGCTCTTTATCGGTTTCTATTCCATTAGCAAATAGCTTTACTTTTATACTTTCAGGTCTGTCATTATCCTTATTATCATCTTCCCAAACCTTTGTCACCGGAATATCAATTCTTTTTACATCATTTTCAACTGTTATAATCTGTTCTTCCTCACCGCCTAAAACTGTAAATAAAACCTTTTCACTATCTACAGAGTATGGGAAAGGTGCCGATTTTTCTAGTAGATAATAGGTTCTACCTACAAATAAATCGCGAAGAAGTAGTTCTCCATTACGATTAGTCGTTAAATCTGATTCTAAAAGCTCGTCATTTTCACTATATAAATCAAATACAGTATTTGGTAATGACACATTTTGGTCATTAAGATCTACTTTCTTAATAAGAATATCTTTCTTAGGATAATGTACTGCCACTTCAACTTTCAAAGCTTCAGTGAAAGTATTTCCGTCATTAAGTGAATAAGCAAAAGAATTGAATGCTTTCTCTCCATCTTCAATCGTTGAATTGTCTTCAATTTGATTGTGAGTGACAATTGAGCATATTTCATCTACTTCAATTTTTTGACCCGGCTTTAATACTGCCTTAATCATAGTTACTTTACTAAAGTCATCAACACTACTTTGCCAATTTGCTTGAACATTTTCTTCAAGCGTATCCTTAACGGTATCCGTACTATAATAGAAATCAAATTTTTCATTAGGTTCGACGGACTGCAAAGGCGTTTTAAATCTTGATTGTCTTGAAGGATATTCTCCTACTTGATTTTCGACAATCGACTTGTCTCCTTTGTAAGGTAGAACGTCTATAATTTCAAGACTATGAACAGCTTTAGGTGAGTTATTTTTGAAATACCAACGATAATCAATTTCATCACCTATTTTAGCTCGTGTACCTAATGCAGATGCATATTTAGAATCAGCTTCTGTACGTAATTTTACCTGCTTGTAGGCGGAAAGTACGAGTGGTGGATATACAGTAAATGAAGTAGATCTTAGGCTCGTATATTTACTTGGTATCTCTGAACGATTATCTACGGAAGTGGTAATACCATCCCATAATCCATAAGGAGTATCAGTTTGCAAGATACCATATTGTATCTGATCAATTACTTCTACCTTATTATTATCAATTGCAAAAGCTGCATAAATCTTATATGAACCTATATCAAGACGATCTGTCACCTTGAATTCTAGTCTATAATCATTTTGCTTATAGCTTACTGCCACATTACCAACTGTCGGAATTTCCGTTTTCGCCGGCTTTGCTATAACGAGATTATATCCTTCTTTATAGCCCCTTATCATACGCATCTGACTAAAATATTCAGGATTTTCTATAGGTTCAAGACCGTCCGGAACTAAATAATACAAATTGGCATTCTCAGGTTCTACAGACGGAAAACTATTCCCGTTTTTCGTATGCATATAAGATAAATAGGTCTTAACCGTATCGCCCACATAAAAGAAACTTCCATTACTTATCGTTATAAAATTTTTACCACGTATTTCATTGTAATCGAGTCTTTTATAGGTATAAGTATTTGCCGTTATGCTTTTTTCAAATGTTTTTGGTTCACTATCTGTAGCATATTGTAGGTACGTTAATTTATAATCAGTTCTGGATATATCGTAATATGAACTCAATCCACTGACATTTTGGTTAGGACCAATATTAGGAAATTCAGATTTCTCAAGTTTTTTCTTTAAATCGGGAATAATTTCTTCTCTAAAGTCTGAAATCACATCAGTGCCCAAAACTCTCTTATACTTTTCAATTTGCGCCTTATTTTCGTAAAGAACCCCGCCATTAGGATATACAAATTCAATGGTCTTATACTCCGAACCTTTAAACTTGAAATATTCTCCTTCATCATTATAAGCAATAGGTACAGATTCTGTCAGTAAAACTTTACTTCCATCATATTTTATTCCATACGCCTTTGTCCCCTTTACTTTCGAAGTAAAGTCAGCTATTTCATCTTCTGTCAAATTCTTTGTTTGCAAGTTTAGTCGAATTTCGCTAGGGTAGGTATATGGGGTGACATCCGACTTAGTAGTAGTTATAACTAGCTTAGGATCATCCTGATTATTAAAATTGGTGAAAGAATAACTATTGATGGCATCATGGAAAAATTTCATCCTAAAATTTGACAGTAGGCTATCATCATAAGGAAGATAAACGTATCCCGATTCATCTAAAGTTTTATATTCTTTATTAATTAATTTTTGAGTACGTCTAGTATTTATATATCCATAAGCCCCAGCAGGTGGCTGCGGTTTCTTCTTAAGTGCATAAAATCATCTTTTAGTTATCCAATTTACAGGCTTAATATCATCTTTAACGACGCCATTTTCTACCACACTCAACGTATAATCAATTTTAATTTCTTTAGCCTTTGAAGAACTATCATAGCCTTTTAGATCTAGCCCACCTAAATCGAGAGTTACTCTCAACTCTGAATATCTTAAATTGTCACGTTTAATATCTTTGTAATAGGTCTGCGTCTTGCTATCATAGGTCCATTTATTATCGGAATCTACCAAAGTCAGTCCTTCAGGTATCTTAATACTAATTCGACGATCTCTAGGATCGTTATAATCATATGTTGGAGTGCTTATAGTATAAGTATCGAAAATATATTCCGTTTTCGCATTTACAATAAAATTCTCATCTACTTTTTCTATAATATTAAGAGTACTATAAACATAATTCCTAGGAGTTTCAATTTGCGCCTTACCTTGAACTTTTAAGAAACTTTCACTTAGTATTTCGTCATTTACATTGTAAAACTCTTGTTTAATCGCAATTTCAGAGTCATTTATAGTTTGACGTGGAATGAATCTCACATTGAAAGGTGTTGCTGCATTGTATCCACCCGCCAATTTTGTGTAACTGATTTTTATAACATAATCTGTCTCGGTTTCGTCAATGCTAAGACTCTTAAATGTGTCAAATATAGTATTAACATCCGTTTCCTTAGGTTTTGAAAAATACTCTTTAGATAAATAAATCAAAGTATAGGAGCCTTCGTCCAAAATAGTTGTATTTCCTGATAGAGATACATAATTATATAGATTAATGTTTTCACCACCATAAAAAGCGGTTTTACTTGGATTGGCAAAACGAATTTCACTTGAAAAATTTTGAGTATCTTCATAAGCCCTAACTTGAATATCCTCTTTATTTCCATAATTTTCATGAGATAGATCTAGCTTTAAGTCTTTTGGTTGTAAATCTTCCTTCGATAAAGCTGATTCCTCTTCGTTTTTTTCAAAAATTTCTTTATTCTCATTTAATTCTTCTATCTCTTTATCTAGTTCTTGTGTTTATTCACTTGTTGAACTATCAAAGTTTGATGCATAGACCGAATCAGAAATACTCGGTAAAATGCCGGATAGTAAAAGAATCAAAGCCAAAAATAGACTTAATAATTTGCTTTTTTTCAATTTAATCCTCCCTTTTTTAAATTCAAAAAGCGTTATATAACTATTCTTTGATTTTGTACAATAGTTTCTTGTTGCTCATAAGCAGAGATATTTTTAATTATAGGAATTAAAGACTACATTCTTCTATTTTTATACATGTATATAAAAATATTGAAATATAGTCTTTAATCTTCTGTAATATAATATTATCTCTTTGAGAATTGTGAAGCTTTTCTCGCTTTTTTGAGTCCCGGTTTCTTTCTTTCTTTTTTTCTTGAGTCTCTTGTCAAGAAACCTGCTCTTTTTAATACCGGTTTTAATTCTTCATCTGATTCTAGTAATGCTCTAGCTACACCATGTCTGATTGCTCCAGCTTGACCGGTAAATCCACCACCTTTAACATTAACTTTTACGTCATATTGACCTAGTTTTTCTGTTAATTGTAAAGGAGATTTTGCTAATTCTTTTAATGCTTCATAACCAAAGTATTCTTCGATATCTTTACCATTAATTGTAAATGTACCTTGTCCTGGTAATAGTCTAACTCTAGCTACTGCAGATTTTCTTCTTCCTGTACCGTAAAATTGATTACTCATTTATCCCCCTTAAATTTCTAATGGTTCTGGATTTTGTCCACCATGTAAGTGTTCTGGTCCAGCGTATATCTTAAGTTTCTTAAACATTTGTCTTCCTAAAGAATTTTTTGGTAACATGCCTTTAATTGCATGTTCTAAAATTCTTTCAGGATGCTTTGATAATACTTCTTTATAAGGGATTTCTCTTAGTCCACCAGCGTAACCTGTGTAATGTTTATAAACTTTTTGTTCGTCTTTATTCCCTGTTACTCTGATTTTTTCTGCATTGATGATTACCACATAATCACCAGTATCTACATGTGGAGTGTAAATTGGTTTATGTTTGCCTCTTAAAATAGAAGCTACTTTTGTTGCTACATTACCTAATACTAAATCTGTAGCATCTACAAGATACCATTTACGCTCAACTTCATTATGTTTTGCTAAAAATGTACTCATTTTTCCTCCTCATTCTTTCTATATATCTAGCCTCAAATATTTAGAACCCGCATTTGAGGTTGCGGATTTTGTTTCTTCGACGATTTCTTTTTCGCACATCGACGCTGCGAATTTGGTATCGTAGATATCTAAAAAGAACTTGGATTCTTTTTTAGATACTCTCGTAGTATACACTTTATCCTACTATTTGTCAAATATTTTAATAGTTTATTTTAAGTAAATACAGCCCTTCAGGGCCATAAGTTTTAGCCGCTCTTTCAATTTTTTTATCAAATATATCATCTATATATGAAATTTCTCTAAATCCTCTTCCTATATCAATTAAAAGTCCTGTCATGATACGAATTTGATTGTGTAGGAAACTTTCTGCGATATATTCAAAATAGATGTCTTCATCTACTCTATAGATATTAATTTCGTCTATTTTCCTTACGGGATTTTTGTCTTCTCCCCATTTCATAAACGCAGTAAAATCATGGAGTCCTAATAATTTCTTGGAAGCTAGTATCATCTTCTCCAGATCTAAATTTTTAGATACAAAAGTTTTATATTTCCTATAATATGGATATTCATATTTTCCGTTAGAAACTATGTATCTATAAATTTTAGATTTAGCGTCAAATCTAGCATGAAAATCAATATCAACTTCTCTTGTTTCAATTATTACGATATCTTTAGGAAGATGTCTTCTTAAATGATATTTGAGAGAAATTGCCGGTAAATTTGTTTCTATAAAAAAATTAGATATATGCTCTTTCGCATGTACGCCAGCATCTGTACGACCACAAGGTATGAGATTAACCGTCTGTCCCGTAACTTCTTTTATCGCTTTTTCAAGTTCACCCTGAACCGTCCTTTTGTCCGGTTGTCTTTGAAAACCAAAGAATTTACTACCATCATATGAAATATTAATCAAAATATTTCTCATATTGTTTTACCTATTACAATTAAACTTATAAAAAATGCTATCGTGCCTATTAATATCAACCAATCAATTTTATTCATTACCAATGGATTTAATCTAGTTCGCCCTTTCGAGCCTCTGTACCCTCTCGCTTCCATAGCAGTTGCAAGCTCGGACGCTCTTCTAAATGAATTTATAAATAGAGGAACTAAAAGTGGTATCATAGCCTGTGCCTTTTTTATTATATTTCCCGAGTCAAATTCTGCCCCACGTGCAAGTTGTGCTTTACGTATTTTATTTGCTTCATCAAATAATGTCGGAATAAATCGTAATGCTATGGAAATCATCATAGCGAGTTCATGAGCCGGAAAACCTATAATTTTCAAAGGGCTCATCAACTCTTCTAAACCGTCAGTTAGCTTAGTTGTACTTGTGGTCAATGTTAGATAGGAAGTTCCTATCACGAGCATTATAAGTCGGATTCCAATATATAAAGCTCTTTGGACTCCTTCATATGTTATAGTTAATTTCCAAATACTTACCAATTCTCTGCCCGGAGTAGAAAAAATATGAATAATCGTGGTAAACAATAATATGAAAATAATTGATTTTAATGATTTTAATATCTTAGTAAATTTTAAGTTTGCCATTTTAACTACTAAATATACGAATAGGAAAAGTGGAATATATATCGTTAGATTATCAATCATGAATAATGTAACCATGTAAAATATCACTAAGATTAATTTAACGCGGGGATCTAATCTGTGAATTAGAGTATCGCCTGGAACGTATTGTCCAAGTGGCATATTATTCATCCCGACCTCCTAACTGCTTTATAAGCTCTTTGTAAGCCTCTTCAACTGTTAGAATTAGCTTATCGAATTTATATCCTTTTTTCTCAAGCAATCTTGTCGCTTTAGTAATTTGTGGTATATCTAATCCAATCTTTTCTAATTCAGTTTCTCTTCTATATATATTTTGTGGCGTATCGTCAGCAAATATCTCTCCGGCATTCATAACTATAACTCTATCGGCTAAGTTAGCAATATCTTCCATTGAATGTGAAACTATAATTACAGTCATGTCCCCACTTAATTCATAAATTTTTCTCAGTTCGCCAAGTATTTCATCTCGCCCTTCCGGATCTAGTCCGGCTGTTGGCTCATCTAGAATTAGGTATTTGGGTTTCATGGCTAAAATGGATGCAATAGCTACCCTTCTTTTTTGTCCTCCCGATAATTCAAAAGGTGACATATCCTTAAATTCCTCATAATCAAGACCGACTAATTGCATGGATTCTCTAACTCTTTCTTCTATTTTCTCTTCACTTAATCCGAGATTTTTAGGTCCGAATGCAATATCTAAAGCAATGGTTTCTTCAAATAATTGATATTCGGGATACTGAAAAACTAGACCGACTTTTTGTCTTAATTCCTTTAATTCTGATTTTGTTTCTTCAGATACTATTTGTCCGTCTACCGTAATCTTGCCACTTGAAGCATATAATAGACCATTGAATAATTGAGTTAGTGTAGATTTACCAGATCCTGTATGTCCGATAATACCGATAAATTCATTTGTATTAATTTGTAAATTTATGTTTTTTAGTGCAAGATTATCTCCATTACCATAAGAATAATTGATATTTTCAAGTATTATACTCATAATTCGTCTACTAACTCCTCAATACTCAATATATTGCTTGAGATCTTTATTCCATTTGAATTTAACAAATAAGCAAGTTCTGTTACTTGTGGTACATCCAAGCCATATTGTTTTATCAAATCAACTTCAGAAAACACTTCCTTAGGTGTACCATCCAATACAATTTTACCTTCATTCATTACTATTACTCTATCTGAAAGTACGGCTTCATTCATATAATGAGTAATATTAATAATTGTTTTATTCTGTTCTTTATTTAATTTAATTGCATGATTTATTACTTCTTTACGACCATTTGGATCAAGCATTGCTGTAGGTTCATCAAACACAATTATTTCTGGATTCATTGCAAGAACTCCCG
>JAEZZN010000003.1 GCA_023418535.1 Bacillota bacterium
TATTTACAGTTATAGCAGAATTTTCTATAATATGATTTTCCTCTATTTCTAGTAGAAACTTTTCTTTCCATAAATCTTTATCTAAAAGATGTGAGCCTTTTGGCTCTATATAAACCTGATAATTTGAATTTTTATCTAATTTTGCTTTTTCTACAAATAATAAAAAGTCTGGTTCAAATCTTTCTCCATCAGCAAATGAATATATTGCTAATTCTGGTATTCTTTCATTTCTCACTAAGAAAAATTTTAAATCTTTTGCCTCAAGTCTTGGTTTTATCATACTATTAAAATATTTAATAAATAATTTTTCCTCACTTGTACCATAATTGTCATTGAATACATACCAATCTTCTTCAAATACACTTAGTTGATATTTTTGATTTGGATTAGTATTTTGTGATTCTCCAAGTCCGCCATTAGCATCAACACTTGACAAATATATAGATTTATCTTTAATAATTTCTGATAGTTTTTTAGGTGTAAACACTTTTGATCCTTCATACTCAGGTTTAAGGCTTAGTATATAAGATGAAATAGTGTTAAATGCTTTTACCAATCCATCAAAAATATTTTTTCCTTTTAATTCATAACTAGAATATGAAATTTCCAAAACATTATTTCCTAAATATTTATCGCTAGTCAGAAATTCTTTCATTGATTTTAGTAAAGGATATTTTTCTTTAAGTACTGAAAACTTAAGTTCACTATAACCTTCAGCTGCACCAGATAAGATATTATATGGAATATCTTTAAATTTATAATACTCAGTGATTTTATCTTTGTTACTTGTATAATTAGATTCTGTGTTTTCATCAAATAACATAGAAATATGACCTCTTGAATCAGATACCGTATAATAATGAACTGCATTCTTTTTACTTTGTTCAATCTCTGTTATATTCATTCTACTTTTAGGTACTCTTTTATTTGAAAACACATAACTTTTACGATAAATATCTGATTTCCTAAATGAATTCTTTAATTCATAAGTTATCTTAATAGGTTCCTTATCTTCCATTCCTGTACTAATAAGAGCTTGTTTTAATTCTGAGATATATTTTGAATCATCTTTGGAATGAAAATACATAGTTTCTAATATTCTATTTTTATTTTTCAAATCATAATCATATTTTCTCTTAAATACTTCTTCATACTCTTCAATTCTAAATGGACAGTATCTTGCTCCACGTCCAATCAATTGTGCTTCTTTAATTGTATAAGCTCCAACTTTTCCTGCTTTACCTGAACCTTGTCTAGTATCATATAACCTTACAATATCAAATAAATTTAATACATCCCATCCTTCATTAAGCATATCAACAGCGAATATCAATCGAATTGGATTATCTTTATCTTCTAATGAATTTAACTTTAATTGTTTCTCAATCGTATTGTCTGCTTCACCATTTATTATTATAGACTTTTCTTCCGAAAAACCATCTTTTAGAGAATTAATTAATAGCATAAAAGATAAATCTTTTTCTTTAAAATAATTTAATGCATTAGTAAGCTCATCAATTCCTACATTATATAATGAATTAATTTCGTTACTTGTCATTACTTTCATTTTATCGAAAAATTCAGCATAGAATGCTACTGAATCTTTAATAACTTTAGATTTAAATAAAACGACAGGTTTAATATTTGTACCAGCTTCAGCAAACAAATATTTTCTATATTCACTCATTATAATTGCCATTAAAGCTCTTTCCCAATAAGTAGAGTTAGTTGCAAAATTTTGAAAATCCTTTGTATAACCAGACTGTCTAAAATTGAATAATGGATAATTGAATATAAGTTTGTCTGTATATTTAGCATTAATATTCATATCTTTTAAATCTGCTGTTGCAGTAAATTCAAGCATAATATGATTTTTATTTCTTGCTAAAGCATTCATCACGGAATATTCCCAAGAATTCTTTGATTCCTGTTCTTCTTTTGTTAGCTTTTTAGTCATTGAATTTACATGATGTGATTCATCAGATATAAACACTATTTTATTATCTTCAAAATCTTTATATGTTATTGTATTTTCTTTAGGTATATTTAAATCTAAGTGCAATTTTTGCGTTGTAGTAAAATATATATTTATATCATTTGAGAATTCACTAAGACCCATAAAATTATTTACTTCATTTATCTTTATTTTTTCACCTAAATATTCTATTTCGTCTGCAAAAAGATATTTGCTTGACTTTGAATTTAAAAAGTTATCTTTTGTTTTCTCTAAAATATTTGTTTGGTTTACAAAGAATATAAAATTTCTATACCCTTTTGTATATAGATAAAGAATAAGTCCCGCCATTATTACCGTTTTACCAGATCCTGTAGCCATATGAAAAAGTGTATGAATTTGTTTATTTTTAGATAGGTCTTGATTTTCCATATAAGTAACAAAATACTTAAATGCACTTTTTTGATATTCTCTTAAAACTATTTTATCTGATAAACCCTTTTCAATTACTTCTGGGATTTCTTTTAATGCTTTATATTCATTTAAGACATCTAATACTTCATATAAAAATTTATTATCCATTAATCTACCTCATAAAAAGATTTCGTAAATTTTTTGTCTTCATCAGAAATATTATAATCACTGTTTTCTATGTCTGAAAAATTCACATACAATTTATTCTTGTCTATAATTCTCATAAGTGCTTTTTTCTTATCTTCAAATGATAAAGTTTCAAAATCAGAATCTACTTCTTTTAATTCTTGGCTTGTAATATATGGAACAATTCTGTCATCATCATATATTTTTTCTTTTAATTCACTTATATTTGACTCATTAGAACTTTCTATTTCTTTAATAATTTCATTTCCATTATCCATTAGTTCACAGTAAACAAAAGAACCACCACCTTTCCAGTTAACAGATTTGGATATTCCACCTTGTTCACCTTCTATGACTTTCTTTAATCTTTCTACAGTTATATCTTGGATATAATCCATTTGTTCAACACCAATGTATCGACGCCCCATTTTATGAGCTACTGCTGCGGTAGTTCCTGAACCTA
>JAEZZN010000008.1 GCA_023418535.1 Bacillota bacterium
TAGAATTAGAAGAAGATTTAGATAAAATTGAAACTACAAAACTAATTCTTGGAAATACTAGAAAATATATTTTAGATGATGACAGAGATTTCAAAAATCAAGTTTCTAATTTTTTAAGTAAAGAAAAAGCATACGACAAATTAGTATTAAATCCTATTGATATATCTAACGTTGTTTATATGGATGAAGTAATTAAACATTTGAATAATCAATTTAACTCAGGAACATCAAATATTTCTTTTGATGTTAATAGGGGCCTTGTAATAACAGATAAAAATAAAGAATCTGAATCAAGTTGGATTATTGAAATATCAAGCTTAGGATTTAGAATAGCAAATTCAAAACTTTCTAATGGACAGTGGAATTTTAGAACTTTTGGAACAGGAGATGGTTTTAGTGCAGATTTAATAAAAACTGGGGTGCTAGAAGGAGGTAAAGTTAAATTTGACCTTCAACAAGGCACTTTTTTAATTGGAAAAAGTCCTACAGATTATGAAATTTATTATGATGGAGCAAAACTTTTTATTAATGTAGAAAGCATTTCTTCTACTATATCTACAAGTGTAGAAAAATTTGTAAAAGAAAATAAAGAGATACTTAGAGGAGAAAAAGGAGATAAAGGGAATGTAGGGCCAAAGGGTAGTCCTGGGGTTGATGGTGTAGATGGTAAAGATGGAGTAAGTATTAAATCAACTATCACAGAATATTCCCTATCAGATTCTCCTGATATTAAACCAGAAGGTGGTTGGAGTACAAAAGCCATATTTGAAGAAGGAAAGTTTTTATGGAGAAGAAATAAAATAACTTATTCCGATGGTAAAACAGATTATATAGGAGAGGAATATATATTAGATCCTTCATCAATTACAGAAAGCATTTATCAATTATCAACTAATTTTAATCAATACACTGAAAGTAGTGAAAAAGAATTTAATAAGATAATAGAAATGAAAAAAACAATTGAAGAAATAGATGGAAAGGTTACAACGGTATCTTTAGTATCAACCAAAGCCCAACAAAAAGCTGATAGTTTTGAACAAGTTTTTACAAGACTTGAAAATGCTATAAATAGTAATGAAGAGGAGACTAAAAAAATATCTGCGGTTATAAAATCAGGTCTAGATAAAGAAGGTAATACTTTCACGGAATGGGGATCAAGTGGAAATTCAATTGTTAGGGTTGGTGCTGATGGAATAGACATGATTTCTAATAATGTATCTACTATGAAATTAAAAGAAGGAATAGTTGATGCTAATTCACTTTATGTTAAAGATACTATTGGTTTTGGAAACCACACAGCACAAAAGTACAAAACAGAATTTACAATATTTAGTTGGACTGGAGGGAATTAATGGCATCAAGTGGAGTTGTTTATGGTTCAAGAAAGGTAAACCAATGGGGACCTAGACTTGAACTTCATTGGGATATAACATCACAATCAGTAAAAGATAATACATCAACTATTAGAGTAAGATCTTATTTTAATGTAAATGGTACGATTAATTGGTCTGCCAGAAGTTATGAAGGAAATACTAGAATAAATAATGGTACGAGAAATACCTATTATTACACGTCTGCAAATTCAACACAAAGACATAGATTAATGAATACTTCTTATCACACTATAAAACATAAAAGTGATGGTACAGCTACTGTTTCATTAGAAGGATGGTTTAATGTTAAGGTACTAAACTGGAGTGGAGTTAATGTATCAGAAATATATGCTCAAGGAAATATTACACTTAATAAAATAATTAGAGGTATTGATAATTCTTCAGCAAGTTTAAGTTATGGATGGAAAGAGGTAATAGGAACAAAACAAATCACTTTTACTAAATTATCATCTACTGCACGAGTAGAGTTAGCTTACTCTTATTATAATTCGAAGAATGGAAACTGGTCTGATACTAAAACTATTAGTTCAAACTATACATCAGGATCGTCTTTTTCTTTTTTAGATGAAGATATAAATAAGATACACATCTATAATCCTAATAGTAGAACTACAAGTTTTAGAATTATTCTTAGAGTTTATCAATCAAATACTTTAATAGATACCATAACCAAAAATGTAGATTTAAATCTAAAAGTAGAAGTACCAAGTATTTCAGGAACGGTAATAGTTTCAGGTAAAAATCAAAGTTTACTAGGAGATAAGTTATATGCAGTACAAAACATTCATACTGTAAAAATTGATATATCTGCTAATGCAAAAAATGGAGCAACTATAAAATCTTACGAGATAAACTTTCAAGGACAAAGATATAATACAAAATCTGCGTCAGCTTTAATAACAAAATCTGGACATTTAACAATATCTATAAAAGCAACAGATAGCAGAGGTTTCATATATTCGAAAATACTAGGAAGTATTATTTCTAGAAAATATTCTCCTCCAAGCTTATCAAATCATAGAGCTTTTAGAGTAGAAAATAGTGTGGAAAATCCACTGGGTAAAATTGTAAGAGTAAATGGAAATATAGAATCTACTGAAGTTTTAAATAAAGAAGGTAAAAATATAAATAGTCCATATTGGAGAATAAGCTTTGATAATTCAAATACTTTTAAGAATAAGAACATATATTATTCAAAAAGTATAGGGATAGAAAATTCTCCAACTTACACTTTATATTTCGGAGATGCATTTTCAGATTTAAAAGTTCCTGGACAAGTACCTTCAGGACAAGCTAGTTTAGTATTGGGAAAAGAAAGTGTAGGAATAAATATAGTACCTAGTGAAGGAGCAAAAGGATTATATTTAAAAGATGATTTAATAAATAATCTTAAAGTAGCTTTAATGTATGATTTTTATGCTGACTATAAAGTTTATGGTGCAAGTAATTATATAGAAGCTATAAAACTAAATTGGTCAAAGATTAAAGAAGGTATATCTTTTGCAAATTGTTGGGTAGCAACCAGAGGTGTTGCTATTATACTTAAATATCCTTCTAGTTCAGGTGATTATGGAATGGTACTAACTTTTGGTTATGGGGGTGCTTTTAAAAAATATATAAGATCAAGTGGTAAATGGGAGGAAAGATCAGTATGATACTTGATAAAATAAAAGAAACTGAAGATTTAATTTATTTGAAAGTTAAAGAAAAAGAGAATTTATTAAATGAAATTAGTTCTTTTCAAGAAAAAGTATATGATAACGAGAATAAAATTATAAGTTTAGATTTAGAAAAAGAAAAATTAGAAGATAAGCTTGAGAAATTGAAACAAACAGAATCGTACTTAATTAATGATGACGTTGATACAAAAGAAGAAAAACAAAATATTATTAAAAAGAAGGAGAAAGAGTTAAATAAAGACCTTGCTTTTTTTGCTTTCATATTAGAAAAAATAAAATCTAATAAGGAACTCATTAAAGAATATGACCAGTTTATTGAAGAGTGGAGGTTAGATAAAAAATATCACAAAGGAATTATCATAAAAAGTAAAGGAGTATATTTTAAGTGTATTAAAACTCATACATCTAGCTTTGAAACAATTCCAATAGTTACAAATGATATATGGGAAGATATTTTTAAGAAAAACAATGTAGATTTTTATTATAGAGATAAAACTTATATGAAAGGAGATATGGTTAAATTTTATGGAGTAATTTATATTTCAGAAATAGATTATAACGATAGTGAACCAAGTGAAAAAAATAATAAATGGAGGATTATATGAAAGAAACAATAAATTTAATAAAGATAATTATATCTGGTATTGGAGCATGGATTGGTTATTTTATAGGAGAGCTTGATGGATTAATTATAGCTCTTCTTTTATTTGTAGTAATTGATTACTTAACAGGATTAATGGTTGCTATGGCAGATAGAAAGTTATCAAGTAGGATTGGATTTAAGGGGATATTTAGAAAAGTAATAATTTTTATGCTTGTTGCAATTGCTCATGTTATAGATAGAGAAATTATTAAAACAGGGGATGCTTTAAGAACAGCTATTATATTTTTCTATTTATCAAATGAGGGAATTTCAATACTTGAAAATTCAGTTCATCTAGGATTACAAGTTCCTAAAAAATTAAAAGACGTATTATTGCAATTAAATGAAGATAGAAAGGAGAAAAAATAAGATGAGTAATAGCCCATTAGTACAAGAAACAATTCTCTCACCTAATCATAGTGGAAGAAGAAGTCATAAGATAACAAAGATTGCTATCCATCACTCTGCTGGAGTTATAGGAGGTAGAAATCTTGCGGGTGTTTTTCTACCTAGATCAAGACAAGCATCATCTAATTATAATCTAGGGTCAGATGGAGTTATAGTTTTAGGAGTAGACGAAAGAAATAGAGCATGGACGACATCATCTCCATGGTGTGATAATAGAGCAGTAACTATAGAGGTAGGAAACTCTACTAGAGGTCCTCAGTGGTTAGTTTCTGATTATGTTTTAAGTAGACTAATTGATTTAGTTACAGATATTTGTAGAAGAAATGGAATTTATCCATGTACTTATACGGGAGGTAAGGATGGGGTGCTTCAAAAACATGAGTGGTATTCAAATACGAACTGTCCAGGACCATATCTTGGCAGTAAATTTTCATATATAGCAAATGAAGTAAATAAAAGACTAAGAGCTAATAAGACTGTTATAAAATCTAGAAGTGGTTTATATAGAGTTAGAAGATCCTGGTCTGATGCAAAAAGTCAAAAAGGTGCTTTTAAGAATTTAGATAATGCTAAAAGATGTGCAGATAAATTTAGATTAAAAGTATTTGATGAAGGTGGTAAAGTTATATATCCAGTTGAGAAAACAATAGACCAATTAGCTAGAGAAGTAAT
>JAEZZN010000043.1 GCA_023418535.1 Bacillota bacterium
TAAGAAATATTATTACACACCGCACTTGCCACAGACGAAAATGCTCTAAATATATTTTTCATGGAAATCACATTCTTTTCTTACCGAAAATTGTGTTATGATAAATAACGAGAAAGGAGACAAGCAATAAGATAACAATTTCCCAAGAGGGGCTACATGGAAAGGTACTGTCCGCTAGGCATAAGGTATTCTATCTTTTGACGACCGGGGTATCCTCCCATAAATGATTGGAGGTTACGAATGAAAAATTACCCGTTAAATGTTGCTACTCCGCGTTCACTTTCTTATGTGAAGCGCAATATTCCTGAAGTTACTGTGGAACAAAGGGAACGTGCACTCAAAGCGACCCACTATAATGAATTTGCGTTTCCGGCAGGTTTGTTGACTGTAGATATGCTGTCAGATTCCGGAACAACCGCTATGACAGATGCACAATGGGCTGCTATGTTCCTGGGCGATGAATCCTACGGAAGAAATAAAGGGTACTACGTCCTTTTAGACACGTTCCGGGATATTTTCGAACGCGGCGGCGAAAAGAATTGGAAAAAATCCATTGATTTGCTGCGTACGGACTGCACGGATATGGAACGTATGATTGAAGAACTCTACCTGTGTGAATATGAAGGCGGACTGTTCAACGGCGGTGCCGCACAAATGGAACGCCCGAACACCTTTATTATTCAGCAGGGACGCGCCGCAGAAGCGGTTCTCATGGAAATTGTTCGAAATATCTTAGAAGAACGTCATCCGGGACAAGTATTTACCATTCCTTCCAACGGACATTTCGATACCACAGAAGGAAATATTTTACAAATGGGATCCATCCCCAGAAATCTTTATAACAAAGAATTGCTCTATGAAATTCCCGAAGGGGGAAAATATGAGAAGAACCCATTCAAAGGCAATATGGATCTCAATAAGCTGGAGCAATTGATTCAAGCCTGCGGACCGGAAAATGTACCGCTAATTTTTGCTTGCATTACCAACAATCCGGTATGCGGCCAAGCGGTATCCATGGAAAATCTGCGTGCCGTAAGTGAAATCGCTCATAAATACGAAATCCCCTTTATTTATGACGCCGCACGCTGGGCGGAAAATGCCTACTTTATTCAACAAAATGAAGATGGTTACGCGGATAAGAGCATTGCGGAAATCGCCACAGAAATGTTCCGCTATTGCGACGGCTTCACAATGTCTGCAAAAAAGGACGGTCACTCCAACATGGGCGGTATGTTGGCGTTTCGCGACAAAGGACTGTTCTGGAAAAAATTCAGCAATTTCGATGAAGCCGGAAATATTATCATGGACGTGGGCGTGCGCCTGAAAGTAAAACAAATTTCTTGTTATGGCAACGACTCTTACGGCGGAATGAGCGGAAGGGATATTATGGCTCTCGCCGCCGGTCTTTACGAGAGCTGCAAGCCCACCTATTTGGAAGAACGCGTCGCGCAATGTAACTACCTTGCGGAGGGGTTCTACCAAGCAGGTGTAAAAGGTGTGGTACTGCCCGCCGGCGGACACGCCGTATATATCAATATGGACGAATTTTTTGACAACAAACGAGCTCCGGAATCCTTCGCCGGTGCGGGCTTCTCCATGGAGCTTATCCGTCGTTACGGAATTCGTGTTGCCGAACTCGGTAATTTCTCGATGGAATATGACAGAAAAACACCGGAACAACAAGCAGAAGTGGCGAATGTTGTACGCTTTGCCATTAACCGCAGTCAACTGAGCCGTGAACACTTGGATTATGTGATTGCCGCAGTAAAGGCATTATATGAAGATCGAGAAAGCATTCCCAATATGCGCATTACTTGGGGACATAATCTTCCCATGCGTCATTTCCACGCATTCTTAGAGCCGTATCCCAATGAACAATAATCGAAAAAGCATACTCCGGTATGCTTTTTCTCACTATGGAGGCTATTATGTCAGAAATTACGAAACCCCGGGACGGATTTAGTGCCCGCTGGGGATTTATTCTCGCCTGTATCGGTTCTGCCGTCGGTATGGGAAATTTGTGGCGTTTCCCGATTATGGTTTCCAAATGGGGCGGAATGACATTTCTACTGCCCTATTTCCTATGCATCCTTCTAATTGGGGCCACCGGCGTTATCAACGAATTTGCACTCGGGCGCTCCACGCAAGCAGGCCCAATTAAAGCTTTCGGACATTGTACGAACGAACGATTCCGAAATAAACGCGTCGGAGAGGCGGTAGGCCTAATTCCCATTTTAGGAGCTATGGCTCTTGCAATCGGCTACACGGTAGTTATGGGGTGGATTTTTCACTATACCTTTATGGCATTTTCCGGACAACTGCATGCCATGGGACAAAATATGGAAGTGATTGGATCTACGTTCGACAGCATCGCTGTAGACAACTGGACTTGGATTGTGGTTGCGGCTATCGCCTCTTTCGCCATTATGGCAATCGGCGTCTCAAAGGGGATTGAAGTTGCCAACAAGGTAATGATGCCTGCTCTGTTTTTTCTTATGGTTGGATTGGCAATTTATATCGCTACTCTCGGCGGTTCTGCCGAGGGGTATCGATACATCTTTACCCTCAATCCCGAAGGATTGCTGAATCCCCAAATTTGGCTCTTTGCATTTGGACAGGCATTTTTCTCCCTATCTGTCGCCGGAAACGGCTCGGTCATCTACGGTTCCTACCTTCCGAGAAATGAAGATTTGCCGGCCTCTGCCCGCAACGTCGCTTTCTTTGATACCGTTGCCGCACTACTCGCCGCTTTTGTCATTATTCCGGCTATGGCAGCCGGCGGTGCGGAACTTTCCACAGGAGGCCCCGGGCTGATGTTCATTTACCTGGTAAATGTACTAAATGGTATTCCCGGCGGATTTTTGGTGGGTATTGTGTTCTATGTCTGCGTTCTGTTCGCCGGTATCAGCTCCATTATCAATCTCTATGAAGCACCTGTTGCAACACTGCAAGAAAATTTAGGATTAAAACGGCTCCCCGCCACCGCCATTATCCTCACCATCGGCTGTGTGGTCGCCTGCCTCATACAAGCGATAACCTCTCAGTGGATGGATGTCGTGTCCATTTACATCTGTCCGCTCGGCGCCTTGCTCGCCGCCGTATTCTTCTGTTGGATTGCCGGAAAAAATTTCGTGGAAAAGGCTGTCAACGAAGGGCGAAAACGCCCACTCGGAAATTGGTTTTTTCCTCTCACGAAATATGTATACTGTGCACTGTGTCTACTGGCATTAATCGCCGGTGCCATAGTGGGCGGAATCGGCTGAAAGTTTTTGCAAAAAGAAGGCGTGTGCCTTCTTTTTGCTTGTCGGATTTTCAAACTTTGAAAAAGGAATTTTTTATGAATACATCTATATCACCAGAGCTTCAAAAATTATTGGAAGACCTGGTGGCACTCCCTTCCGAAAATCCCCCCGGGAGGGAAGCCGCAGTGCTTTTGTTTTTGGAGCGGTATCTTAAAATGGCAGGACTTTCTGTTTATCGAATAAAAACCCATCTGCCGGACCGCTATAATCTCGTCGCCATTTTGAAAGGAACTCAGGAAAAGGACGGTATGATTTTCACCGGTCACACCGATGTCGTTCCCGTCAGCACCGCCGAACGCAGCCGTTGGAATACACCACCCTTTCAACCTACCGTACGGAACGGAATGCTATATGGC
>JAEZZN010000066.1 GCA_023418535.1 Bacillota bacterium
TTGGAGGTGGACTTGCAACGATACCTTTTTTACAAGAAATGGCTCAAAAATATGATTGGTTTACAACAGAAGAGCTTTTAGATATGATAGCAGTTTCAGAGTCAACTCCTGGAGCGATTGGAATAAATTGTGCAACATATGCTGGTTACAAGGCTTATGGTCTACCTGGATCTATACTTGCTACACTTGCTTTGGTAGCACCTGCAATTATTATAATCCTAATAGTTTTCAAACTCATGTCAAAATTCAAAGAGAATAAAACTATAGGGGATATGTTTGAAATGCTAAGACCAGCAACAGCAGGTTTGATTTTTGGTGCTATGTTTTCAGTTATGATATTGACCTTATTCAATGTTGAAACATACAAACAAACAGGAAATTTCATGGATATTTTTAAATATATTGAAATTGCAATTTTTGCTGTTTTTCTATTTATTTTAAGGAAATATAAAAAAGTTGGTCCTGTAGCTATTATCGCTTGTGGTGCTGCTTTGGGGATTATTTTTAAGTTGTAATATTCTTGATAAATCAAACAAGTATTGAGGTAACAAAGTTAAAAGAAGATTTTTTTTCAATTTTATGATATGAGGTATTTTATATGAAAATAGCTTTAGCTTCTGTAGGTTTCATAACTAACGATATAGAATATAATTTAGGAAAAATAAAAGATATTGTAAAAAAATATTATAAAGAAGTTGATTTTCTTGTGTTTGGTGAAAGCTTTCTACAAGGTTTTGACTGTCTAACTTGGGAATATTTAAAAGATACAGAAATTGCTTTAGATAGGGAATCATATTATATAAAAAGAATTAAAAGTTTAGCTAAAGAATATCAAGTAGCTATTTCATTTGGATATATAGAGAAAGATAAAGAAAAAATATATAGTAGTCAACTAACTATAAATAAAAATGGAGAAATTTTAGATAATTTCAGACGTGTATCTATAGGTTGGAAAGAACCAATCGCAGATTTTCACTATTGTGAAGATGAAAATTTTAGAAAATTTAACTATTTAAACAAATCAATTTCAGTAGCCCTATGTGGAGATTTATGGTATGAAGAAAATTGTGTTCAAATGAAAAGATTAAATTCAGACATAGTTTTGTGGCCTGTATATACAGATTTTAATTTCCAAGAATGGAATGACATTATAAAATATGAATATGCAGAGCAAGCTAAAAAATGTGGAAACAAGCTTCTTTATGTTAATTCCCATTGCTTGGATAAAGAAAGCCACAATATAGCGAGAGGCGGGGCAGCCTTATTTAGTAATGGAAAGATAGAAAGTGAGATTCCAGCTGGAGAACAGGGAGTTATTATTGTTGAGGTATAAATATTATAAAAGTAAGATGTGTTTTCTCTAATTTAATTGAAAGGAAGACTATTATGAAAAAGATTAATAGAAATATCTTATTATCCTTAATCATTTTGATTTTTTCATTCATCATCATTAGATATGTTTTGTTCGACATTCATGGTATGAAACAATTTCCTATGATTTTGTTTTTGTGTGTGTTTATTGCGATCACAGTTAGTGCTTTAACTAAAGCAAAGATAATACCTTATATTCTTTCTATTGCATATCCAATTGGATTTATATTAGGCCATATATTCCAGAAAAATGGAACTGATATTGGTGGTGGATCGACAAATAATTTATGGTTAATATGGGTAAGTTCCATAGTTATAATTTCGATAATTTCAATTATAGTAGAATTTGTAATTAAGAAAAATTCTGATAATTAAGGAAAAATTATGACTATGGTCTTGACTTTGATGGGAAAAATTTATTTGAAATTTGGAATGAAGTTTCTAAAGAATAAAGAATTAAATATATAAAATGATTTTTAAGTGGGATTTATTATCTATATTTGCATTAATACAAGCCCTCTGCTATCATTGATAGGTATTATTTAAAAGAAATGGGGAGACATGACTGAACAATTAAGAACAAATATTAGAAAAGATAGAATTAAAAGAGCTATTATTATGGCTTTTGCTTATGTGGGAGTTTTGACTGGAGCTGGACTTGCTTCAGGACAAGAACTAATACAATATTTTGTAGGATTTGGAGTTCCTGGACTTATAGCGGTAATTATTACGGGGCTTCTTCATATAGCTTTTGGATATATTCTATTATCAATGGGATCATATTTTTTAGCTAGTGAACATAGTGAGGTTTTAGAACAAATGACTCACCCTATAATTGTAAAAATATTGGATATAGCACTTATGATTACTTGCTTTGTAATAGGTTTTGTAATGATAGCAGGAGCTGGGTCAAATTTAAATCAACAATTTGGTGTACCTAACTGGATAGGTGCTTTGATATGTGCAGCTTTAATTTTGATAGTAAGTCAATTTGACTTTGATAAAGTATCTGCTGTTATAGGCTCTTTTACACCATTTATAGCATTTTTTATTATTTTGGCTACGATATATACAATGTTTTGGGGTGATGTAGATTTAGAGTCATCTACTGAAATAGCTAAAACTTTAGATAGAGCTATAGATAATGTAGGATTATCAAGCTTGAACTATTTCGCTATGTGTATGATGACTGGTGTGTCTATGGCATTTGTACTTGGTGGGGAAGAATTTAATAACAAAGTTTCAAAGACGGCAGGTATATTAGGAGGATTTATAGTAGGGCTTATAACTACTGTTGCAACATTTACACTATACGCAAATCTTCCATATATTATAAATTCAGATTTACCAATGCAAGCTATTATAACAAATATACATCCTATATTAGGAAGCTTTATGTCTATAGTAATTTATGGAATGATTTTTAATACGGGAATTTCTTTATATTATGCTTTAGCAAGAAGAATATCAGGAGATGACAAAAAGAAATTTAATTTAACATTAATCATACTAACACTTATAGGATATGGTCTTTCATTTGTAGGATTTAAGAAACTTGTAGCTATCATGTATCCGATAATAGGTTATATGGGAATATTATTAATACTCGTTATAGCTATAGGTTGGATTAAAAACAAGTCAGAGATTAAAAAAGAAGGTGAAATAAGAAACAGAATTTATGATCTCATCTTTGCTAAAAAAGATCCCGGACAAGATTTTTCAAAAAAAGATTCTAAGGAATTAGAAAAGCTTAAAGATGAATCTATTGCAGAAGACGCCGACATTAAAGAAAATGTTGGACAAGCTATAGATGACCATATAGATAATATAAATGAGTAAAATAATGTAAATAAAAATCCCTTTCATATTATTGAGCTGAACCCCAAAATCCGGAATACGGATGGAGGGGTTTTTTTCATACCAAAACACACAAAAGAATTTAAAATAAAGTTAGTAATGGAATATTTATCAGGAAAATCGGGTGGTCGAAAAATGTTAGCTAAAAAATACGATATTCCAGATGGAACTTTGAGAAATTGGATAAACAAATACAATACAGGAGGATTTGATAATTTATCTAAAAATTTAAAAAACAATAAATTCACTAGTGAATTTAAGCTATCTGTAATACAATATAGGCAAATCAATAAAACTTCGCTTAGAGAGACTGCAGAGCACTTCAATCTTGTAAATGGATCTATGGTATACAGATGGGAAAAAGCTTATCAAGAGAAAGGTCTATCTGGGCTAGAAGATAACAGAGGAAGGCCTAAAGAAGATATGAGTAAATCAAATAAGAAGTCTAAACTAAGTAATCCAATAAACGAAAATGAAAGAGAAGAATTAATAAGACTAAGGGAAGAAAATAGACTCCTAAAAATGAAGATAATTTATGAAAAAAAGCTACAAGCCTTGCTACTAGAGGAGGAAGCAGAAGTAAGGAAAAGACAAAGATAATCCTCAAATTACAAAAAGAATATCCAAAAATTAAAGTATGTGAATAGTTAAATATAGCCGATTTACCAAAATCATCATACTACGAATGGAAAATAAAGCTAGAAAAAGCGTTAGATAAAATAAAGACATTAATAACTTAACTATACACTCAGACCAAGGATTTCATTACCAACACAGTTCATGGACTAATCGATTAGAAAAAATGAAAATAGATCAAAGTATGTCAAGGAAGGGCAATTGTTTAGATAATTCTCCTATGGAGAATTTCTTCAGGATATTAAAACAAGAAATGTATTATGGAGTTGAATTTAAAAACTATGATGAATTAATTAATGAGATAGAAAAATATATTAGATGGTACAATGAAGACAGGATAAAAACAAAATTAAACGGAATGTCACCTGTTGATTACAGATTACATTCCGCTTAAAAGATTATTAAATTATTCCGTGTTTATGGGTTCAGCTCACTTAAGTTGTGGTCTTTTTGCTATTTAAAATATTAAATAATTTAGTAAAATTTTTGAATTAGTCAATATTTAATATTGATTTCAATTTACTTATTGTTTGTTCGGTAACTTCTTCTATAGATTTAGAAGCATCGATTATAATTAAATTATCTTTATTTCTTTTTAAAATTTCTTGGTATCCATTATATACCTTATTGTGATAAGAGTTAGATTCATTTTCTAATCTATCAGTTACAAAATTATTTCTTTTTCTTTTTAATACCGTAATAGGATCTACATTGAAAAAGAATGTGTAGTCTGGAGAGAGATTATTTGTAGCGAAATCATTGATTTCTTTTACTTTATCATAACCTAAATCTCTACCAAAACCTTGATAAGCTAGAGAGCTTAAAACATATCTATCACTTATAACTAGTTTACCTTTTTGTAAATTTGGAATGATAAGCTCATCTACATGTTGAGCTCTTGAAGCTGAATAAAGCAATGCTTCGGTTCTAGCAGACATTTCAGAATTATCATTTGATAATAAAATTTTTCTTATTTCTTCAGAAATTTTTGTTCCACCAGGTTCTCTAGTAATTATAAAATCAATATTATTTTCTATTAAAAATTTCTCAACATTATTTAATATAGTTGTTTTTCCGGATCCATCAGACCCTTCAAATGCAATAAATTTCCCAATCATAATAAATTTGCTTAAAGCTTACCTCCGATACTAATTTGTGTATATAAAGTATGGATTTATACTATAACAAAAAACTAGTTTTTTCAATCTTTATTTATTTATTAATTAAGATGAATTAAAGCAAAATAGAGCAAAAATTTCAAAATATAAATTAACAAAATTAAGCAAATATATGATATTATCATTTTATTAATTACAAAATTATAAAAAATAATGATTTTAAAATTAGATTAAGTGGAGATTTTATGAATATGAGAAGAGAATTATTAGTCACTATATTGATAGGGATATTTTCATTTACAACTTTTTGGTTTTCTGGAAATTTTTTACATATATTTTTAATATGGAATATGATGCTAGCAATTATTCCTATATTTATATTAAAATTTGAAGAAAAAACAAATAGAAAATGGTTAAAAATATTAGCTATATTAGCTTGGGTACTGTTTTTACCGAATGCTTTTTATACGGTTACAGATTTAATTCACATACAAAATCTTAAGTTTTATTTCTTTGAAAATCCATATGCTCAGGCCAAATATATCGAGAATATTTCGAATTGGATGGAGATTATAAATTTATTTTTAATTAGCACATATGGATTCTTTGCGGGACTTATAAATGTAGATAGATTTATTAAAAGATTTGAATATAATTGGCAAAAGATAATTGCTATTTCAATTTTATCTATATTATCAGGAACAGCTATATATATTGGTAGATTTTTGAGATTCAATTCGTGGGATGTGTTAAATCCATTTGGAATGATAAAGACAATATTTACTAGTTTAAATAGTTTTTATTTAATTTATATTATTTTATTTAGTGTGTTTATTTTTATATCATGCATGATATTTAGTATGACAAAAAGTGGAATTAATAAAAAGTAGTAAAACACGAACAATTCATTTATAATATATTTAATATCAGTAAAAGAGGTATCTAAAGTGAAAAGAAGTGTGAGAATACTTGAAATAACAAGAACATTATTAAACAATCCAAATAAAATAATTCCTTTTGGAGAATTTACCGAAAGATTCAATTGTGCAAAATCCTCTATAAGTGAAGATGTTGCGATAATAAAAGAAACTTTTGAATTAAACAAAACTGGAATAGTTGAGACAATTTCTGGTGTAAATGGAGGAGTTAGATATATAACGGATATTTCTAAGGAAGAAGAAAAAAGATATATAAATGAGATAATAAAAGAATTAAATGATCCTAAGAGAATGCTTCCAGGAGGGTATTTCTATATATCCGATATAATTGCAAATCCAATTTACTTGAAAAAGATGGGAAGAATAATTTCTAGTAGGCACAAATATGATGAAATTGATTATGTATTTACAATTGCTACAAAAGGTATAACTATAGCTCAGGCGATAGCGTATGAGTTAGGAGTTCCTATAGTTATTGCAAGAAAAGAATCAAAACTTACTGAAGGACCAGCAGTTTCTGTAAAATACCGATCTCAATCAAGTCCAAATCTAGTTAAAAATATGGAAGTTGGCCGAAATAGCATAAAACCTAATTCTAAAATATTGATAATTGATGATTTCTTTAGAGGTGGTGGAACTATAAATGGACTGGCTTCACTTGTTGAACTATTTGAATCTGAAATAGTGGCTGCATATGTTGTATGTGAATATAAAGATAAAAATCTTGTTCAAAAAATATATGCAAAATCACTTATTCAAATAGAGTCAATGGATATGGATAGTGGAGAATTAGTTTTAAAACCGGGAACAATTTAGTAAAAAACGATTAAATAAATTTAATCAAAACACGAACTATTAAATCGATATATTGATTATAGTTCGTGTTTATTATATAATTTCTATATATTAATAATGTTGATCTAATATTATTAAAATTTATTTGGAGGAATTTATGGAAAAGTTTTTTAAACTAAAAGAGAATAAGACTAATATCTCTAAAGAAATTATTGCCGGAATTACAACATTCTTTGCAATGTCATACATAATCATAGTTAATCCGACTTTGTTATCAGAATCAGGAATGCCTTGGGGAGCGGTGTTTATAGCTACTATTATAGCCTCAGTAATTGGGACTTTAGTAATGGCATTAGTTGCAAATGTTCCTTATGCACAAGCTCCAGGTATGGGATTAAATGCATTTTTCGTGTATACAGTATGTTTCCAATTAGGATTTACATGGCAACAAGCATTATCAATGGTATTTATTTGTGGGGTTATCAATATATTAATTACTGTTACTAAAGTAAGAAAAGTAATTATAAAAGCTATTCCTAAATATTTACAAAATGCAATTGGTGGTGGTATCGGTATTTTTATCGCTTATTTAGGATTTTTAAATGTTGGACTTATTAATTTCGAATCAGGTGTGCCAAAACTATCTACTATTAATAATTCAGGATTATATGTATTTTTAATTGGATTGTTTATAACAATTATATTGTATTTACTAAATGTTAAGGGAAGTATTTTTATAGGAATTATATTGACAGCTCTAATAGGTATACCTTTTGGTGTAACAACTACTACAAATGCGATGGGCTTCAGAGAAGCGGTATCACAATTACCACAAACTTTTGGAGTTATATTTACAAGCGAAGGTCTTCCTTCTTTATTCGCAGACATTACTAAATTGCCTTTAGTAATTATCACAATATTTGCTTTTTCAATGTCAGATACATTTGATACAATTGGTACATTTATAGGTACAGGTATAAGAACAGGAATATTCTCGAAAGAAGATTCAAAAGCTTTAGAAAACAAACCAGGTTTCTCATCAAAAATGGACAAAGCATTATTTGCAGATGCTACAGCTACATCAATAGGAGCTATATTTGGTACATCTAATACAACTACTTATGTAGAGTCAGCAGCAGGAATAGGAGCAGGTGGTAGAACAGGTCTTACTTCAGTAGTGACTTCAATCTGTTTTATATTAAGTGTATTTTTCGCAAAATATATTTCAGCTATTCCAAATCAAGCAACTGCACCAGCGTTAATTATAGTTGGATTCTTGATGATTGCTTCATTTACAGATATTAAATGGGATGATATTGATCAAGCGATACCAGCATTCTTTGCTGCAGCATTTATGGCGTTATCATATAGCATTTCTTATGGTATAGCTACAGGATTTATATTCCACTGTTTAGTACAAACAGTAAGAGGTAAAGCAAAAGAAACACATCCAATAATCTGGATAGTATCAGGATTATTTATATTGAATTTTGTTTTATTAGCAGTCTTATAAAATATAGAAAATTAAAATATCTATTGGATAATTTTGGGTTTTACTCATATATCCAATAGATATTTTTTTATTTCTATAATTTATAAATATAAAAAATGATATGATTATACAAATAAATTATAGGGTATAAAATTTGTGATTTAACTGAGTGTTTTATAAATTGCATTAAAAAATATATGGATAAATGTTAAATTTCAAAAGGAGGAATTATGCGTAAGCTATATCTCAATCAAAAGATATTTAAGATAACCGACCATTATGAAGTGTTTGATGAATATGGAAATGCTGTTTATCAAGTAGATCAAGATTTTAAATTTATTGGAAATAGAGTGAATGTTAGAAAATTTGATGGTACAAATGGATTTGTTATAGAAAGAGGTTTTTACTTCTTTTTACCTACTTACGAAATAACTTTTGATGATGGAAAAGAAATAGAAATCAGACAGAATTTTACATTTTTCAAGAAAGATATAGATTTAATATCTGATGATTACAATTTGAAATTAAAAGGAAATTTCTGGGACATGGATTTTGAAATCTTTGAAGGTGACCGTTTAGTCGGAAGAATTTACAAAGAATATTTTACTTTTAGAGATAAATTTGTACTTGAAATTCTAGAAGATGAATATGAAGATGAAATATTAGCCCTTACAATAGCAATAGATGAAATAAAGGATAATCGACAAAGTGGTTAGAAATGATTAAAACTGAATTAAGAAGAAATTTGAAAAAAATAAGAGACAATATTCCATCTGATAAACGCAAAATAGAGGAAGAACTTATAGCAAAAACTCTTCTAAATAGTAAATTATATATAAATGCAAAATCATTATTTATATATAATTCATTTAGAAGCGAAGTAGATACGACCTATATAATAAAAGAAGCTTTGAATGAGAAAATAGTTGGACTTCCTGTAACTAATTCGTTGGACCATTCAATGGAAGCTTATGAAATCAACGAAGATAGTGTGTTTGTTCAGGATTCATATGGAATTCAAATACCTGATACAAAAACTTCAAATATAATAAATCCAAAAGAAATAGATTTGACAATTGTACCTCTACTTGCCTACGACAATCTTGGTAATAGGCTAGGTTATGGAGGAGGCTACTATGACAGATATCTTCCAAGATTAAGAGAAGATGCAATTGTGGTAGGACTTGCATATAGCAATCAATTTGTAGAAGAACTAACTGTTGAGGATTTTGATAAGAAACTTGATTATGTAGTAACTGTAAAATATGAAGAAGATGGATCGTTTGGAGAAATAGAGAAGTTTTAGAAGTGTTGTTAAGTGGAAAGAATGGATAAGTCCTCCCTCACTTTAATATATTTCAATTAAGAATTACAAATCAATACCAACAAAAAAGACCTACAAACTCATTTGTAGGTCTCAGTATTTATAGTATCATGGTTTTGTGCTAAAATCACGAAAGCGACAAAATAGATACGAATTTGTAAAAGTCACCAAATTTTCAATGTTATGAAAAATTCTACTCTTCAATTATAACATTGTGATAAATCTTATTTACATCTTCTGCTTCATTTAACATATTCATCAATTTATTAAATGAATCTATGTCTTCTTTTTCTGTGAAAGTCACATATTCATTTGGAATCATTGCAGTTTCACATGTATCAAATTCAACGTCTGGAATTAATTCTTCTATTGCATCTTGTGCTTTACCGAAGTCAGAGAATGATGTTTTAATGGTCATTTCTCCATCTTCAACTTCTACACTATATACATCAATGTCTGCTTCTAAAAGTGTCATTAACATAGTGTCTTCGTCTTCGTATTCAAGTTCGAAAAGTCCAACAGACTCGTAGTTGTAAGAAACACCACCAGCATTTACCATTTTATATCCATTAGTTTTAGTTAATGCAGTACGAACATCCGTCATTGAACGCATAGTATTATCTGTTAAGCAATCAATTATAAATGTTGAATTGTTTGGACCTAATCCTTCATAACGAGCTTCTTGGTAGTTTTCAACTTCTCCACCTTTTGCTTTTTCAATAGCTCTTTTAATTACATCTGCAGGAATTTGATTTGATTTAGCTTCTTGAATTTTTCTTCTTAAGGTTAAATTCATTTCCGGATCAGGTTCACCGCTCTTTGCTGCTATGTATATTTCTTTTCCGAATCTTGAGTATAATTTTGTTTTGAATGCTTGAGTTTTAGCTATAGATGCAGCACGCACTTCATGAGCTCTTCCCATTTTAATACCTTCTTTCCTTTAATTTTTTTTCATAAATCAACGTATGTATTATAGCATAAAGCTTGGTATATGTTAAGTATTTGATATACACATATTTGAAGAATTTAATGACGATAGATAAATGCTTGATAATAGATGTCTATTTATACAAAAATTTAATTAATATGATAAAATATAGATATCATATTAATTATGGAGGCAATTATGAAAAAACTTTTTGAAGTTAATACAAAGACAATTGTAGCTTCAGCATTAGGTGCAGCTATTTTCACATTATTATTTATGTATGTTAAAATTCCTTCACCAATTCCAAATACAAGTATACAAACAGCTTATGGCGTGAGTGCATTCTTCGCATATCTATTTGGACCAATAGCTGGAGGACTTATTTCTTTTATAGGACATGCCCTAAATGACTCAATTCAATATGGTTCAGTTTGGTGGTCATGGGTGATTGCGTCTGCATTATCAGGTTTCGGATTTGGATTTGCATATAGACAATCAAGAATAGAAGAAGGAATATTTGGTAAAAAAGATATTATTAGATTCAATGTAATTCAAGTGATTGTAAATGCAATTGCATGGTTACTTGTGGCACCTACTCTTGATGTTCTGATTTATTCAGAATCAGCAAATCTTGTATATACACAAGGGGTTCTAGCTACATTAAGTAATGCAATTTCAACAGGTATAATTGGTACACTTTTATTAGTAGCATATTCAAAAACTAAAACAAAAGAAGGTTCTTTATCAAAGAAATAGAAAAAAATGGAAAATACTAAAATAGCATTTAATAATTTTACATTTAAATATTTTACCCAGGAGGATCCTACTCTTTATGATATCAATCTTAAAATAAAAGAAGGTGAGAAGATATTAATTGTAGGAGCTAGTGGAAGCGGTAAATCTACATTAGGTCATTGTTTAAATGGCCTAATTCCTTTTGCTTATAAAGGGGACATGGAAGGAAGCATAAAGATAAATGGTGTGGAAACTAGAACTGAGAAACTTCACATTATTTCAAAATCCATAGGAACAGTTATTCAAGATACAGATGCTCAATTTGTAGGACAGACAGTAGGAGAAGATATTGCTTTTTCAATGGAAAACGATCTGATACCGACTGAAGAAATGAGACGAAAAGTGCTTGAAGTAAGTCGATTGGTCGGTATGGAGAATTTATTAAAAGATTCACCATATCAAGTTTCAGGAGGTCAAAAGCAAAGGACTTCTATAGCAGGGGTATTGGTAGATGATGTGGACATTTTATTATTTGATGAGCCACTTGCAAATCTTGACCCTAAAACCGGTAGAGTTGCAATAGAAATTATTGACGAAATTCATAGAAAACACAATAAAACTACAGTTATAATCGAGCATAGAATTGAAGATGTTTTGTATAGAAATGTTGATCGTATAATTCTTGTAGCAGATGGTAGAATTATTTCTGATACAAATCCAAATGATTTATTAAAATCAGATCTTTTAATTAAAAATGGCATAAGAGAACCTCTTTATGTAACTTTGCTTAAATATATAGGGCAAGATATTTCAGATATGGATTTAAGTGGGGTAGATACTTTAGATTATGATGAAATCAGAAATAAAGTAGAAGAATTTATACAAAAGGAAAGACCAAAAGATCAAATATACAATGAAAAAGTTTTAGAAATAGAAAATGTAAGTTTTTCATATGAAGGTGTAAAAAACAATCTTGAAGATGTATCATTTTCTATATATAAAGGGGAGATGCTTGCTATTGCAGGTAAAAATGGAGCTGGAAAATCAACTCTTGCAAAACTAATTTGCGGTTTTAATAGACCAGATAAAGGTTTTATTAAGATAAATGGTAAAGATTATTCTGATTTATCAATTAAAGAAATAGCTGGAAATGTTGCATATGTTATGCAAAATCCTAATCAAATGATTTCTAAAGCTATGATTTATGACGAAGTTGCTTTAGGTCTTAGATTCAGAGGTGTTGATGAGGAAGAAATAAGAGAGAGAGTTGAGAGAGTTCTTAAAATATGTGGCTTAGACTCATTTATAGATTGGCCTATATCAGCTTTAAGTTATGGTCAAAAGAAAAGAGTTACAATTGCATCAATTCTTGTGTTAAACCCAGATATTATAATTCTTGATGAGCCTACAGCGGGCCAAGATTACAAACATTATACAGAGATTATGGAGTTTTTAGAAAGTTTAAATAAACAAGGTGTAACTGTAATTTTAATTACTCATGACATGCATTTAATGCTTGAATATACACAAAGATCTATAGTATTTAGTGAAGGAAAATTAATAGCTGTTGATAAAGCTTCTGTCATACTTACAAAAAATGAAGTGATTGAAAAAGGAAATTTAGTCGAAACATCACTTTATACAATAGCTAAAAGATTAAATTTAGAAAAACCTAGTATATTAGTCGATGCATTTGTAAATTATGAAAGGAGAATTAGATGAAACTAAATATGTTTTCATATCAAAAATTAGATTCTCCAATTCATAGACTTACGGGACTGACAAAGCTTTTAGGATTTTTGCTTATAAGTTTAGCAGTTATGTTTTCGTATGACATAAGATATGTAAGTTTTGTGTTTATATTTTCAATATTAGTATTCAAAATGGCGAAATTAAAGCTTTCAGATGTGAAAATAATTCTACTTTATGTAATTGTGTTTATTATTGTCAATATGATATTTACTTATATATTTGCTCCAGAATATGGAGTTGAAATCTTTGGGACAAGAAATGAATTATTTACGATTTATGGAAGATACACGATGACCAAAGAACAAATATTATATATGACCACAAAAGCTATAAAATATATAGCGGTTATACCTATTGGTATAGTATTTTTCTTTACAACTAATCCATCAGAATTTGCATCAAGTTTGAATAGAATTGGAGTTCCTGCTAAAGCTGCATATGCAGTGGGTTTAATTTTAAGATATTTTCCAGATATTCAAAGAGATTATACGGAAATAAGTTTATCACAGCAAGCAAGAGGACTAGAATTAAGTAGTAAATCGAAGTTTCTAGATAGAGTAAAAAACTATTTATTAATAATAATTCCTTTAATATTTTCATCCATTGATAGAGTAGAAACTATAGGTAATGCGATGGATTTAAGAGGTTTTGGCAAACATAAGAAAAGAACATGGTATACAAAAGAAAATCTTAAAAAAGCGGATTATATAGCTTTATTTATCTCTATTATAGTAACAGCATTAGGTTTTTATATGATATATCTAAATGGAAGTAGATTTTATAATATATTTATTTAGGAGAAAAAATGAATTCATTCTTAGTATTACAAAGTGATTTTGGTTTAGTAGATGGTGCAGTTTCTGCAATGTATGGGGTAGCTTTAGTAGAAGAACCTACACTTAAAATATATGATTTAACACATGATATAACTCCGTATAGCATTTGGGAAGCTTCATATAGACTATTCCAAAGTATGGAATATTGGCCAAAAGGTACAGTCTTTGTATCTGTTGTAGATCCTGGAGTTGGAACAGACAGAAAATCAGTAGTAGCGAAAACTTCAGATGGACATTATATAGTAACTCCTGACAATGGTACACTTACACATGTAAAAAGATATGTGGGTATAGAAGAAGTTCGTGAAATAGAAGAAAGTAAACATAGAAGAAGAAATACAGAGCACTCTTACACATTCCATGGAAGAGATGTATATGCATATACTGGGGCGAAATTAGCTTCAGGTCATATTACATTTGAAGAAGTGGGAGAAGTTTTATCAGTTGAGCGTATACAAGAACTTGAACTCTTTGAAAAAGAAAAGACAGAAAAATCTATCAAAGGGAATATTGCAATTCTTGATGTAAGATTCGGAAGTCTTTGGACAAATATTACAAGAGAAGAATTTTTAAGTATAGGATTTAAAGTAGGTGACAGTGTTGAAGTAACTATCAAAGATGGTAATAGAGTAGTATTCAACAACAGAGTTAAATATGGAAGAAGTTTCCAAGACGTATATATCGGTGAATCAGTGATCTATGTAAATAGTTTATATAGAATGGCTTTAGCAATAAATCAAGGTAACTTTGCAAAAGCATATAATGTAGGTTCAGGCAACAACTGGTTTATTGAATTTTCTAAAGTTGAAAACTAGTATTTCATATAAGGAAATGTTTTCTAATACTAATAATGATTAGAATAGTAAGAAAAAAACATATTCAATATAAATATATTAAAAAAAAGTATTAATTTATATTTATATAATTTAAAAACCGGATTTATCCGGTTTTTTTATATGTTTAAAATACGAGAAAATGTTAAAAATACAGAAAAGTAAATTCTAAAAAATAAATACAGTAAAAAGACGGAGCATATAAAATTCTAAGAAAACGGTTTTATAGATTTTGGATATAAATTAAACTTGTTCTAAGAATTAGTAATAATGATGAAAAATGAACGAGATTCAGATGAAAACATTTTCATTAATATATAGTTATCAATCTAAAATTTAGAAATCCAACCAAAAGCATCTTTTGAGTTTAAAATAACTATCTGTAATCTTATACTAATATTAGATACTTGTATCTGTAAAAAAATATTGGGAGGAAAACATATGGTAAACAAGAAAAGGGTTCTTAGTTTAATACTAGCATTTGTTATGTTATTAGGCTTTATACCTTCTAACGCTTTAGTTTCTACTGCTAAAGCTGAAGAACTAGTTGACGAAAGACCTTTAACGTTAAGACCTAAGGAAGTTCCTTTAGGAGAAAATTGGACTGCAGGATCAAATCTTAATGATGAGATAAATAGAGGTTCTGTAAAGTTAAGAGATAGATTTAGAGGTAATGTAATTAACCCTCTTGCAAGTGATGAAGCTAGAATACAAGTTTTATCCTTGATGAACTCTAAAGCACAATCTAGATCATCAGTAGGAGCTGAAGGATTTAAGACATATGCTTTTGACAACTGGCAATATACTGATTCTATGATTTTCTGGGATGGTAAAATACCTACTCCAGACGTGATAGACGCTGCTCATAGAAATGGTGTACCAATATATGGAACATTATTCTTCAATTGGTCTACATCTTCTGCAGACATGGAAGTATTGACTAATTTCTTAAGAGAAGACTCTCCAGGATCAGGTACATTCCCTGAAGCTAGAAAATATGTAGATATTGCTAAATATTATGGTTTTGATGGATACTTCATAAATCAAGAGACTACAGGACCAGGCATCAACGGTAAAGGTGCTAAGATGAGAGATCTTATGATTTATGCTAAAAAATATGCTGAAAGTGTAAATTATCCAATAAGATTCTCATGGTATGATGCTATGACAAATGAAGGACCAAGAAAACACTATAACGCTGTAAATAGTAACAATGATTACTTCGTTAAACCTAAAGATGGAGTAATACCAGGAGATGAATTCTTTGTTAACTTCAACTGGACTAAGCAAGGAAATAAATCTTCAGCTGAACATATGAAAATGATAGGAAGAAGTCCTTTTGACGCATATGCTGGATTTGAGTTACAACAAAATTCAATAAATACGAGGATTAGATGGAATGATTTAATTGGTGGAAATAAGAAAGCCATCATATCAATTGGTCTATTTA
>JAEZZN010000081.1 GCA_023418535.1 Bacillota bacterium
GCTTGGTAAGTAAAATTAGCCTCAAACTGGGAATTAAATCCAACTATAGCGGATTGATGGTTACAAGGAACCGCTACCTCCCCATCTAGCGCTGGCGGAGAATGAGGGATTTGAACCCTCGGTACGACAATATATCGTACACATGATTTCCAATCATGCACCTTAAGCCACTCGGACAACTCTCCATATGTTTACCAAATAATTATATAAAAATGATATGAATAAGTCAAATATGCCTTTTATATGAATGATAGCGAGAAAAATATATATTTATTTTTGCAAAATGAATTTTTAAATAAATAAAGAATATTAAAAAACGTAATAAAACAAATAAGGTAATTACCACGTTAAATTGGTAATTACCAAAATGTATAAAATTTAAGCGAGTTTATTTAAGTGAAGACGAAGTCATTATGTTATAATGTATTTGACAGCAATAAATAATTAGAAAATATAAAAGGGCGAAACCATGATTTCTGCCCTTTTGCAATTTAAACGGTGACTGTCATTGTTGGAATTTCTAAAAATAGAAATAGATTTGTAAATTATATTTTTATTTTACGCTATTATTTGGAAAAGTAATTTCATCATACAAATAAATTATAAAATCTTTAATTATTTTCGATATACAAAAATGGATCTGCAATATCTACAAGCAAATTTAGTAGATATGCAGAACCATAAATTCATTTATTCTTTATTCATTCTTTGTTTTCTTTTTTCTTTAGCTTTCTTTTGTCTTTCTTTAGCATCTTTTTTCATTTGTATCATAATCTGTTTTTCTTTATCTTTTGTGAACTCTGGTTTAACACCACGGACTTTAAGAGAAACAAATTCAATTATTATTTTGAATACTAGAACAATAGGAACAGAAAGTATCATTCCCCAAACGCCTAGCATTCCACCACCAATAATTATAGATAGAAAGACTACTATTTCATGAAGTCCACTTGCACCACTAAATAGTTTTGTTCCAATAATATTTTGTTCAATCATTTGGATTACCCATGATAGAATGGCTACCCATATAAATAGTATTGGGGATTTAATGAATGCAAATATTAAAGCTGGAACTGTTGCAACTACTGGCCCAATATATGGAACTATATCGAATATCATAGCAAGGAATCCTATAGCCCACGCAAAAGGAAGTCTAAACAAGCTTAACATAAGTCCGTAAGCAACACCTACAAAAAGGGACATTATTGCTCTATTTCTAACAAAATCATTCATTGCAAAATTTATTTCTTTATAAAGATAAGATGCATCATGTTTAATATTTTTAGGAATGATATTGTATATACCACCGATTATTCTGTCTTTATCAACTATTAAATAGTAGGTTAGTATAGGAACTAGTACTATTGATATTAAAGAAGATAAGCTTCCTTGTACTGCAGTTATGAAAGCACCTGTCCATTCAGGAATATTATTTGCAAGTTCTAATAAGTATTTATTTATATCAGTTCTTAAATTACTCAATATCTTTAAGTCTATATTATAATTAATTAAGAGTTTTTCTATTTGTCTATAAGTATAGTTTATTGATGATGGTAAGTTTGAAACTAAAGATGAAATTTGAGATATAAGATCTGGTATTATTGATACGAATAGAAATACTATAATTAAAATTATAGAAATATACGTAATAATAGTACCTATACCTCTTTTTATTCCTTTACTTTCCATATAATTAACAATTGGATTAAGTAAAAATGCTAATAATACGGAAATAAATAAAGCGAAAGTTGTTGTCTGTAAAATTTCAAACTTTTTATATAATGCAACAATTCCTACTATAGCTAATACAAATATTAAAGCTTTAATAAAAGTATTCCAATTAATCTTTATTTGTAGTTCTTTTTTTACACCTCTATTACCTATATGTATTAGATAATAGGATATAAGACCTGCAATTAATAAGATTAAGAAAAATAGAACATATTGAAAGAATGGAGCAATTACACTATTTTGTAAAAACATTTACCCTCCTTATTTATTTCAATACAACTCTATGAAATACTTTCTTTCCTTTTTGAATTATTAGACCATTTTCAAAATCTGAATCTTTAAGTTGTAAAGTATGTTCGTTTATCTTTGTTTCGTTTAAGCTTATTCCACCTTGTTGAACTAATCTTCTCGCTTCTGCATTAGACTTTGTAAGTCCTAAATAAGTAAGCATATTTAGAAGACCTCTGTGTTCATCTAAAGTGTTTAAGTCAATTTCTGTTGTAGGCATGTTTTCATCTATTACACCTTTTCCAAAAAGTGATTTAGAAGTTTCTAGAGCTTCTTTAGCTTTTTCTTCGCAATGAACTAATTTTACAATTTCATAAGCTAAAACTTCTTTAGCTTTATTTATTCTTTCATCGTTATACTTTGTAAGTTCAACAATTTCTTCTGTAGGAACAAATGTCAATAATTTTAAGAATTTTTCAACATCTCTATCATCACAATTTCTCATATATTGGAAAAGTTCATAAGGAGAAGTTTTCTTTTCATCTAACCATATTGCGCCATTCATGGATTTACCCATTTTTTCGCCGTCAGCTTTTGTTAGAAGTTTAAATGTCATAGCATAAGCTTGTTCATTTTTATGTTTCTTAATTAATTCTGCACCACCTAGAATATTAGACCATTGATCAGATCCACCAAGTTGTAATTTACATCCATATTTTTCATTTAATAAAAGGAAGTCATATGATTGTAAAAGCATATATGAGAATTCGAAGAAGGAAAGTCCTCTTTCTAATCTGTTCTTATATGCGTCTTTTTTAATCATTTCACCAACGTTAAAATGAACACCAACATTTCTCATAAAATCTAAGAAATTAATATCCAATAACCAATCAGCATTATTAGCGATAATTGCTTTACCGTCTGAAAAGTCTAAAAATCTTTGGAATTGCTCATAGAATCTATTTGCGTTGTAATCTATTTTTTCTTTAGTCATAACCATTCTCATATCTGTTCTTCCTGATGGGTCACCGATCATTGTAGTACCACCACCAAGTAATGCTATAGGAATATGACCATGTGCTTGCATACGCATCATAACCATGATTTGTATGAAATGTCCAATAGTTAGAGAATCAGCTGTAGCATCAAAACCTATATAAAATTTAACTTTTTCGTTTTTTAATAATTCTTTTAATTCATCTTCATGAGTAACTTGATCTAAATAACCTCTTTCAATTAATTCATCAAATACATTATCATGTTCAATTTTGTATTTCATAATTCCTCCAAATGTTATATATGTTAATTATAGAGTATTGTTGAGATAGAGTCAATTTGAGAAAATAAAAGATTTGTAATAAATCATCTTTTTTATGGACAAATATGGTATGAGAAAATTATAGTGGTATAATTATCTAGTAAATTAAAACTGCAAATGGAGGAGATTATGAAAACTGTAGTTAAGTATAAAATACCATTCTATTTATGTGATTTAAATGGAGTGTTACGTCTAGATGGATTAGTCAAGCTATTTGTAGAGACATCTATACAAAATTCTTTTGATGTTGAAGGTCATTTTGATAGTTTATGGATACTTTATAGATGGTATATAGAAGTGTTTGATGATATTAATTGGACAGATGAAATAGAGATACATACATATTTAAATAGAATTGAAGGATATTTAGCATATAGAAACTTCGAAATTTACAAAGATGGTAAGCTAATATCTAGATCTCAAACTAAATGGCTATTATTGGATGATAAAACAAAACGAGTTATCAAAATACCTAGAAATTTAGCTGAAATATATGGTGAATATGGTGGATTCAACGCTCCAAAAAAAGAAATAAAACCATTAGATATCTACACAGATAAAAAGAAAATTATGGTTAGAAAGTCAGACTTAGATAAAAATACTCATGTAAATAATTCGGCATATCTTCAATACTTAGATGAAGGTGTTGATTTAGAAAATAAAAAGGTAAAAAACATAGAAATAATTTATAAAAAAGAAATAAAATATGGGGATGATATTGAATTAGAATATATAAACAAGGAAGATGAGTATCAATTCATACTAAAAAAAGGAGATGTAATAACTACTATAGGAAGACTTACCTTTAGATAAATTAGCTATTTATACAAAATAAAGTATTTTTGATATAATTAAAATAATTGAGAATAATAAATTCAAAACGGGGGAATTATGGATAAAAATAAAAAATCATATTATATTACCACTCCAATTTATTATCCAAGTGGTAATTTACATTTAGGGCATACTTATACAACAATTGCAGCAGATGCTCTAAAAAGATATAAAAATATTCAAGGATATGATGCGTATTTAGTAACAGGAACAGATGAGCATGGTCAAAAAATTCAAGATGAAGCCGACAAAAAGGGAGTTACTCCATTAGAATTTACAACAGAAATTGTAAATTCAGTTAAGCAATTATGGAATACTTTAGAAATAGATTATGACACATTTGTAAGAACAACAGATAAGAATCACGAAAAGAATATTCAAAATATTTTTCAAAAACTCTATGATAAAGGAGAAATATATAAAGGAGTATATGAAGGTTTTTATTGTAAACATGATGAGGCTTTTTGGACTGAAACACAATTAGATGAAAATGGTAATTGCCCAGAATGTCATAGACCTGTATCAAAACAAAGTGAAGAATCATATTTCTTTAGATTATCAAATTATACAGATAAAATTAAGAAGCTTTATGAAGAACGTCCTGATTTTATATTGCCTGAAAGAAGCAAAAAAGAAATGTTAAATAATTTCTTAGATAAGGGACTAGAAGATTTATCTGTTTCTAGAAAGAAAGAGTCTCTTAGTTGGGGTGTTGAAGTACCATTTGATACAGATCATGTAATATATGTATGGATCGACGCTCTTTCTTCTTATTTAACGGGTGTTGGATATGGTGAAGATGAAGAAAAATTCAATCATTATTGGCCAGCAGGGGTTCATTTAATGAGCAAGGAAATAGTTAGATTCCACACAATTATCTGGCCAGCTATTTTGATGGCGTTAGACCTTCCAATTCCTCAAAGAGTTTTTTCACATGGATGGATATTATTTGACGATATTAAGATGTCAAAATCTATCGGAAATGTTGTTTATGCTGAGCCATATATTGAGAGATATGGAATAGATGCTTTAAAATATTTTGTTCTTCGTGAGTTTACATTTGGACAAGATGGTTCATTTAATAATGAAAAATTCTTGACTAGAATAAATTCAGATCTTGCAAATGATTTAGGAAATTTAGTTTCAAGAACTATTGCAATGGTTGAAAAATATAATGTTGGAATTGTAGTTAATCCAAGTAAAACAGAAGAAATAGATGAAGAGTTATCGAGTTTTGCGACTTCTATAATTTCTAAAGTTGAAGATCATATGGATGAATTTGCATTTTCATATGTACTGGAAGATATATGGACTCTAGTTAGACGTACAAATAAATATATTGACGAAACTCAGCCATGGATTTTAATCAAAGAAGATAAAGAAAGATTAGACACCGTTTTATACAATTTGATTGAATCAATAAGGATTATTGGACAATTAATAGAGCCATTTTTACCTCATACATCAAAAGAAATATTTAATCAATTAAATGTAGAAAATATGGGGTGGGAATCTGCTAAAGAATTTGGTAAATATCCAATAGGAAATAAAGTTGAAAAGGGAGAAAATCTATTCCCAAGACTAGATGTAAAAAAAGAAATGGAAATAATCCAAAAAGCAAATGATGAATTATTCCAAAAAAGAGTTGGAGTAAAAGCGGAAAAAGAAGAATTCAAAGAAGATATTGAGTTTGAAGACTTCGAAAAGATGGATTTAAGATTAGGTTTGGTTGAAGAATGCTCACTTCATCCAAATGCAGATAAATTATTAGTATTTAAAGTTAAGATAGGAAATGATAGAAGAACTATAGTTTCAGGTATAAAAAAATGGTATAAACCTGAAGATTTAGTCGGAAAGAAAGTTGTAGTACTTGCTAATTTGAAGCCTAGAAAAATAAGAGGTGTTGAGTCTAAAGGTATGATACTTTCAGCAGAAAAGGAAGAAGATCTATCAGTATTAACTGTTTTAAATGATATAAAAGATGGGGCGGATATAGCGTAATGTCAAAATATATAATAGATTCTCATGCTCATTTAGACAGTGAAAGATTTAATGAAGATAGAGAAGATATAATAAATAGATTTGAAGAAGATAAAGTACTTTTTGTAATAAACCCTTCTGTTGATGAAGAGTCTAGTTATAAATCGGTAGAAATGGCTTGTAAACATGAAAAAATGTTTGCTATGGTAGGAACTCATCCTCATGATGCTAAGGATTATACTCAAGAATTAAGAGAAAAATACAAAAAGTTAGCTCTTGAAAATGAAAAGGTAGTGGCTGTAGGAGAGATTGGCCTAGATTATCATTATGATTTTTCTCCGGCAGACATACAAAAAGAAGTGTTTATTGATCAGATAAAACTTGCTAAAGAACTGAATCTCCCAATTGTAATTCATTCAAGAGAAGCTTTTGAAGACACATATAAAATTCTTAAGGAATATGCTCAAGGGATGAAAGTTTTACTGCATTCATTTAATGAAACTTGGGAAGACTGTCAAAAATATTTAGAATTAGGTTTTTATATTTCTCTTGGTGGAATGATTACATTTAAAAATGCGAAAAACCTAATAAAAGTAGTTGAAAACGTACCTTTAGATAGAGTTTTACTTGAGACAGATGCACCATATCTGACTCCTGTTCCAAATCGTGGAAAAAGAAATGAACCGAAATACACACATGATACTGCAAAAAGATTTTCTGAAATGAGAGTTGAAGATTTAGACTATATTAGAGAAATAACTAATCAAAATACAATTAGATTTTTTGGAATAAAAGGAATTGATACGAAAAATGAAGAAGATTAGAGAGGTTGTTGTAGTTGAGGGGAAAAGCGATATAATTGCTGTAAAACGAGCATTTGAAGGGAATATAGATGTAATTGCAACCCATGGTCTTGGTCTTAAATCTGAATTGCTTGAAGAGTTGGTAGAGATAAATGAGAGAAAAGGTATTATAGTTCTTACAGATCCAGACTATGCTGGAAAAAGAATTTCGAATATAATTAGAGAATATGTTCCAAATGCTAAATTCGCAAGTATTTCTAAATCTAAGGCTACAAAAAGTTCGAATGTAGGAGTAGAGAATGCATCAGATGAAGCGATTATTGATGCGATTGAGAGAGCTAGACCTGTTTTAGAAGAAAATATTGACGAATTCGATTTAAATGACATAGTAGATAATGGACTTACAGGTCTCCAAAATTCAAAAGAAAAGCGTATTGCTCTTTGTAATGAACTTAATATCACATATTGTAATTCAAAACAATTACTCATGAGACTTAATATGTATGGTATTACAAGAGAAGAGTTTAATAGAGCGCTTAAGAATATTGAGGTGTAAATGAATAGAGATAGACTATATTCACCTAAAGTGATTAAAGAATTAGTTAAATTTTTTGGTTTTAACTTTTCCAAAGGACTAGGACAAAATTTCCTTATTGATGGAAATGTAGTACGAGCGATTTCTAAAGGCGCAGATATCACAAAAGAAGATAATATATTAGAGATAGGACCAGGGTTTGGAACTTTAACAGAAGAATTACTTCTAAATTCAAAGAAAGTTGTTTCAGTAGAAATCGACGAAAGATTGAATTCTGTTTTAAGTCAAACATTAGCAGGTTTTGACAATTTTGTATTAGTAAATGCTGATATTTTAAAAGTAGATTTGAGTAAATTAGTAAAAGATCAATTTGGTGATGAATCATTTAAAGTGGTAGCGAATTTACCGTATTATATCACTACTCCAATAATAGAGTTGTTTTTAGAATCTGGACTAAATATTGAATCGCTTACATTTATGATGCAAAAAGAAGTTGGAGAGAGAATTCTAGCACGTCCTGGTAATAAAACATATGGGTCAATAACGGTGTTTACAAACTTTTATTCAGAAGCTTTTAAAATTGTTGAAGCTCCAAAATCGGTATTTATGCCTCAACCAAAAGTTGATAGTGTAGTAATTAATTTAAAACTCAAGGATAAATTACCGGATGTAGATAAGGAAATATTTTTCAAACTAGTTCGAGGAGGGTTTACAAAAAGAAGAAAAAACTTGCTAAATGCTCTAACTACAGACGTATCTCTTAATTTATCAAAAAACAAATTAAAAGAAGTTTTGGATGAATTAGAGATACCATCAAATTATAGACCAGAAGATTTATCGATTAATGATTATTTAAATATAACTAAGTGTTTAGAAAAATAGATGCTGGGTAATATTATTTTACAACATGTATGCGTAATTGTTTTTTCGTGCAATATTTTATATGTTTATACAATAAAAAAATAAAAGGAGAAAAAAAGAAATGGAAAAAGTAGTAGTATATACATCAGAAACATGCCCATATTGCGTAGCAGCAAAGAATTTTTTAACTGAAAACAATGTGGAATTTGAAGAAAAAAATGTTACAACAAGTGAAGAAGCAAGAAATGAATTAATCTCAAAAGGCTATAGAGGAGTTCCTGTTATAGTAGTGGGAGAAGAAGAAGTTGTAGGATTTGACAAAAATAGATTATCAAGTTTATTAAGTTTATAAAACGAATGGCTAGACAGTTTACTGTCTAGCTTTTTTATTTTTAGTCGAAAAAAATTAAAATAAAAACCGCTATTAGAAAATATTAATAGCAGTTTTGAGTTATTTTATTAATTAAAAAAGTATTTGTGTCATAGGTGAATATTAAGCATTTAATGCATCCAGCAAGAAATCAACTTCTAAACCATGCACCATCGCAGCTTCTTCAACGGTTTCCATTTGACTTACAGGACAACCTATACACCCTAATCCAAATGACATAAGTATACCTAAAGTTCTAGGTTTTATTCTTATGACATCAGAAAGTATCATATCTCCAGTTATTACTAATTCTTCATTTTGTTCTGCCATAAAGTACTCCTCTATAGTAAATTAATTATATGTTCAGTATTAATTATATACTAATTAATGATAATTTTAAATACTTGACTGATATAGTCAAGATTTAAAATGGTTGACATATATATTAATATTGTTTATAATATTTAAATTTTTGACTTTTAATACTATATATGGTATAATACCATTGTCGAAATAAATATGAAAGTGGTGATGTATATGAAAAGGTCAGAAGCATTAGCGTCTATTAGAAACGAAGTAGAAGAAATAGTTGGAAAAAAAGTTCAACTAAAAGCTGATAAGGGCAGAAAGAGAATCGTTACTAGAGTAGGATATATAGAAAATGCATTTCCAAATCTGTTTACGGTAAGAGTAAAAAATGATTTTGACGAAAGTTTAACTCTTTCATATACTTATTCAGACGTTTTAACATCAACTGTCGAAATAGAGGTAGTAAGTTAGTTAATTTGAGCATCACAATGATGCTTTTTTACTTTTAAATAGAGGATTTATGGAAAATAAAGAAAAACCAATAGGAGTTTTTGATTCAGGTATTGGTGGATTGACTGTATTAGACAAATTAATAAAACATTTACCAAATGAACACTATTTATACATTGGAGATTTAAAAAATAGTCCTTATGGAGAAAAAACAAAAGAACAGATAATTGAGTTTACTAAAAATATTATGGATTATTTTGTTTTAAAAGGTGTAAAAATGGTCGTAGTGGCTTGTAATACTGCATCATCATTTATAGAAGAGATACAAAATGATTATGATATTCCAATAGTAACAGTGATGGATGCAGCTATAAAAAGTATAGATAAACAAAAAAATATTCTTTTAGCGGCTACAAAAGGTGCGATAGATGCTGGAATATATGTAGAAAAAATAAAAAAAGCTAACAATGAGGCGAATATAATTGGTGTTGCATGTAGAGATATAGTTCCAGCTATAGAAAACAAAGACCTTAAAAAAAATGAAAAGCAAAATATAGTAGATAAGTATATAAAAAATTTTAGAAATAAAGATATTGATCTATTAATTTTGGGGTGTACGCATTATCCTATTTTAAAAGATGAGTTTCAAAAATCGATTGGTGAAGATGTGAATGTGTTTGATCCAGCAGAAAATGTAGCTAAAATAGTTTATGAACATTTAAAAGAAAAAGGTCTATTAAGAGATTATATAGGCGAAGTAAATTTGATAGTTACTAAAGACAAGGAAAGATTTGAAAAAAATGTGAAGAAATTATTTCCTAAAATAAAAATAAAAGAAATTGTTGAAAAAAAATGATAATTTACTAAAATCTGTCTTTTAATATATATCTATATGTTGTATAATTAAAACAAATGTAAATTTGAAAGGCCTCCAGATGAAAAAAAACAATCAAGCACATAATAATAAATTACAAAGACTAATAAATAGAGAAAAAAGAAGAAAACAAGCTAAGGTTAAAATGGTTGCAATTGGCTTAGTTGCAACAATATCAGTAGCCTCAGTGTATGCGTTTATATCCAGACAGCATAATGCTCAAGCAGATTCAGCAAAACTAATTACAAATATACAAGAAACTACAAATGAAGATACTACATATAGCGTAAAGGAAAAACAGAAATATTCTGATAAATTGCTCTCATACAAAAAAGTTTCTTTAGATGCTGATGTCTATGAAGAAGTAATTAATAACCCAAAAGTTAATTTCAAAGTTAGTAATGGAGAATATATAAAATATTATGGACAAGAAAACGGATGGGCTAAAGTAAAGAAAAATGGAGAATTTGGATATATTCAAGCGATAAAATTACAAGATGTTAAAGAGAATGAACTAGTTGTTAAAGATGGTGTTCTTTTAGATTCTATAAAAAATACTTTCCCTCAAGATTTTGATACTGTTTTCTCTGTAGATGTTGAAAATTCAGCGCTTGTAATGTTTGAAGCTATGAAAAGATCAGGGATGAGTATAGGAGTTTCAAGAACAACAATCGATGATGAAGAGATAAATAAAGCTAAAAATCAAAAATACGCTGTTCCTGACTATACAAATCATACTTTAAGAACAGGTGAATCTATTGAGTTAGAGATACCTAACACATCAGATAATATAGATTTCAAGAAAACTATTCAAGGTGAATGGTTAGCAGAACACGCTTATGAGTATGGTTTTATTTTAAGATATCCAGAAGGAAAAGAAGATATAACAGGATTTTTTGCTAACGATAGAATATATAGATATGTTGGAGTTGAAATAGCTAAAGAAATTCATGACAAGAACCTATCGTTTGAAGAATATTTTAATATAACTGAGGAATAATATGTATTTAGATATATTAAATAGATTAAAAGAAAATGGAATAGTTAAAATAAAAGAAAATGTTTTGATGAGAGATTATACTACCATGAAAATTGGTGGACCAGCAGATATTTTAATTGAGCCTAATTCTATTGATCAGATTCAAAAAATTATAAATATAGCTAAAGAAACAAATACTCCTCTTACAATAATAGGAAATGGTTCAAATTTATTAGTAAGAGATAAAGGTATAAGAGGAATAGTTGTTGTATTAAAAGATGAATTCTCTCAAATAACGGTAAATGAAAACATATTGACTGCGCAATCAGGAGCTACACTTAGATCTGCAGCAATAGAGTCTTTTGAAAAAAATCTTACCGGAATGGAAGCGGTTAGTGGAATTCCTGGAACTGTAGGTGGAGCTATTATAATGAATGCTGGAGCTTACGGAACTGAAATGAAAGATATAGTGAAGAATGTAGTATGTATAGATAGGGACGGAAATATTCAAAACTTTAATAATGAAGAAATGGATTTTTCTTATAGACATTCAACAGCTTCAGAAAAAGATTTGATAGTCTTAGAAGTGAGTTTTGAGCTAAAACCTGGTAATCATGAAGAAATAATTGAAAGTTTTAAAACTTATGATTACAAAAGATCATCAAGACAACCTTTAGATAAGAACTCAGCAGGATCAACATTTAAGAGACCGGAAGGACATTTTGCATCGAAATTGATAGATGATGCTGGACTTAGAGGTTATAGAGTTGGGAGTGCGATGGTTTCAGAAAAACATGCTGGATTCTTAATTAATATAGAAGATTCAACATGTGAGAATATGTTACATCTAATAGAAGATGTGCAAAAAAGAGTCTATGACAAATACAATGTTAAACTAGAAAGAGAAGTAAAATTAATCGGGGAAGAATAAGAGGGATTATGAAGATTGTTATAATTACAGGTATGAGTGGAGCTGGGAAAACTACTGCATTAAACTTTTGCCAAGACAATAACTACCATATAATTGACAATCTGCCACCTACTTTGCTTGAAGAATATATAGAGACTATAAATAAACAAAATATAACAGAAAAAGTAGCTGTCGGAGTAGATATTAGAGCTGGAAGTCTTTTAAAAGAATTAAACAGAGAAGTATCTAAATTATTGAAGTCGAATCATGATGTAAAAATAATATATTTAGATGCTGAGACTTCAGAGCTTATAAGAAGATTTCAAGAAAATAGAAGACCTCATCCATATAAAGATTTAACATTAGAAAAAGCTATAGAAAAAGAACGAGATGATTTGTTAGAGGTTAGAGAATTTGCAAATGAATATCTAGACACTACATATATGAAAGCTTCTCAATTAAAAAATAATATAATATATCTTTTAGATGAAAAATGTGAAGCGAAAATTCAAGTCGTAAGTTTTGGTTATAAATATGGAATATTGAAAGAAGCGGATTATTTATTTGATGTTAGATTTATAGACAATCCTTTCTATATAAAAGAACTTAAATGTAAAACGGGAAAAGATAAAGAAGTTGCTGACTATGTAATGTCTTTTCCTATAATTAATGAATTTATTAATATGGTAGTAGATTTGATAGAAAAATTAATACCAGAATTTATTAATCAAAGTAAAAGACAACTGGTTATAGGTATTGGATGTACAGGTGGACAACATAGGTCCGTAGCTATATCTGAAGAAATAAATAAAAAACTAAAAGAAAAATATAATTCCCAAATCTATCATAGGGAAGAAAATAATTGGTAATATAATCATTAATTTAAATTACTTAAAAAGATAAAATTGATTATATTAAAGTAAGAAAGAAGGTGGTTCAATGAAAGAACATAGCGCTGGTGGTGTTGTAATACATGAAAATAAAATATTGCTTTTAAAAAAATATTATGGCGACTGGGTTCTTCCAAAGGGAAAAATAGAAACTTCTGAAACCACCGCAAAAACAGCTATAAGAGAAGTTAATGAAGAAACAGGCATAGATGCTAAAATTATAAAAAAAATTGGTTATGCTAGGTATTATTACTTTAACCAAAATGGAGACAAAATATCAAAAAGAGTAGACTATTATTTAATGAGTCTAGAAGGTGGAAAATTAATTCCTCAAAAAGAAGAAGGTTTTTCAATAGCGGATTTTGTAGAATACAATCAAGCTGTACATTTATTAAAACATGATTCTGAAAAGAATATGGTAAGAAATGCTATGAAATTTTATAGGAATTTAAAGGAAAAATAATGTCGTTCTCAAATAATGTAAAGAAAGAATTGTCAGAGTTAAAGCTAAACTCTAAGATTGAAGCTTTACTCGAATTATCATCAATATTAAAAACTAACGCAAGCATTTCTATTAGAAATGCTTTTATTAATCTTAACTTTTTTACTGAAAGTGAATATGTAGCTAAAAGAGTATATCTTTTAATAGACTATCTTTATGATTACGAGTCTTCTATTTCTAAAGTAGAAAACAACAATATTATGAAAGATGGTCTTTTTGGGATTATTGTGGAAGATGAAAATATTGTGAATAAAATTATTGCAGATAGTGGTTTTGATTTATATGGAAATTATAATACCGAACTAAGGACTTTATATTCAAGGATAAATAGTTCAAAAGAAGGAGTATCAGCATACTTAAGAGGAGTATATCTAGGATCAGGAAGTATGGTCGATCCGCAAAAAAATTATCATTTAGAGTTAATATTTTCAAATATAGAAGATGTTGACTTGCTTACAGTAGTTCTAGAAAAAGAAGAAATAGAAGCTTTATATAATAAAAGAAAACAGAAATATATAGTGTATTTTAAAAATTCTGAAACTATAAGTACTTTCTTATATATAATAGGTGCACAAAACGCTATGCTAGAACTCGAAAATATAAAAGTAGAAAAAGATATAAAAAATAATATAAATAGAAGAATGAATTTCGAGTCCGCAAATGAAAATAAAAGAATACAAACGGCAGTCGAGCATATACACTATATAAATATATTAGAAGAAAGTAATGCTATTCCAGAAAATTTAAAAGAAATTGCAGAACTTAGAAAAAACAATATAGACTTAAGTTTAAAAGATATTGGTCAACTTATGAAAAAACCAATAGGTAAGTCTTCAGTTGCTTATCAATTGAAGAAAATCAAGGAATTAGCATTGGAAATAAAAAAAACTTGACAAAAGTATTTCCAGTTGGTATTATATAAAAAGTTACCCGCTAATATTTTAGTTATTTACTAAATAATTAAAATAATTAAAAAAAAAGCTTGACAAAGTTTTTTATCGGTGCTAATATATATAAGTCGTCACAAAAAGGAAACTTAAAAAGGCGACCAATAAAGAACCTAAACAACAAAATATGTCAAAACTTTTGAGTTGAATAATTTCAAAAAAAAATAAGCTAGATTAAACTTTTATTTGAGAGTTTGATCCTGGCTCAGGACGAACGCTGGCGGCGTGCTTAACACATGCAAGTTGAACGTGATTTTATAGACAGATTTCTTCGGAATGACGATT
>JAEZZN010000069.1 GCA_023418535.1 Bacillota bacterium
ACTGAACCAACTAGTATTGCTACAAAGTACATTAGTGGATTTTGTACTACACCTATTACCCAAATTCCGCCGTGAGGTGCTCTTATAGAACAATCAAAAGCCATTGATAGAAGACCTGTGATTGAGCTACCAATTATTGATGCCGGGATTACTCTGAGTGGATCTGCTGCTGCAAATGGAATTGCACCTTCAGTGATAAATGAAAGTCCCATTATAAAGTTTGTTAATATTGATTGTCTATCTTTTGCGGTATATTTATTTTTGAATAACAACATTGATAATGAAAGTGCTAATGGAGGTACCATACCACCTGCCATTACTGCTGCCATTACTGGTGACGCACCCGCAGCAAGAGAAGAAGCATGAATGTTTAAGAAACTTTCTGCACTTTTTACATAATATATTCCGTTTTTGTATTGTCCAGCCTTGTCTACGTCAACGCTAATTTCTATTCTTCCGTTAACGAACATATCTTTCTTAAGCATGATTACCGGACTACCTAAACCATCATGTTGTTTTATAGAAGTTTCTCTATATACTTGCCATACAACAATATTATCATTTGGATCAACTAAATCTAAAAGATTTTGATCTAATTCAATATGCCATGATAAAGTTTTTTAAGTGTTGCATCTGTAGTATATCCTAAGTTATTAAAAATAGTACTTCTTACCCTAATAGAGATTCCCCTGTTCCTTTTAATGTATCAGCCATTTTACCATTAGCTGACAATTGTTGCCCTTCGAATTCAGCAGTAATTGTATGTGTTGTTGGTGAGTTTAACCAGATATTACTATCTTGCATTCCAGTTTTACTTACATCAACCATTGACAAGTCAATTTTTGTGTTCTTATTTAATGAAACTTTATAGTATCCACTATTTAAGATTGAAAATCAGCTATAAATTTACTTTATTCCTTTTTGTTTTGATATAAATATTTCCATCTAAAATAGTAATATTTAAAATAAAAAATGGATATACTGTCAGTATATCCATTTTTGTATTCTAACTATTTATTTTTTCTACGAGAAATAGCTACAAAAGCTACAATAGCAACTGCAATAACAGCAACTAAAGGAAGTACTTTCATACTATCACCAGTGTTAGGATTTTGAGGTTCATTTGGTTTTTCTGGAACATAAACATTAGTTATAATATTTCCATTAACTCTCTTTTCGTAACCCTTTACATCCACTTCATCAAATGTGTATACTATTTCTTTACCATTGTTGTCATATTTAGGTAAATTATCAAATACTAACTTCCAACTATCTTTAGAAGTCATTTCTTTTCTTTGATATTCTTTTCCATTTGCAAGAAGTATAACTGTTATCTTGTCTGGACGAGAATTTTCTTTGTTATTATCATCTACCCATACTTTTGTAACTTCTACACGAGTTATTTCCGGTTTATCTTCCGGTATTTGTGTATTGGTGATTGTATAACCTTCTTCAACATTTCCAGTTATTTCTGATGTATATCCTGGAACTGAAGCTTCTTTTAATGTATATACATTTTCATTACCTTCATCATCAAATTTAGATAAATCATTAATTTCAAGTTGCCAATTTGATTCTTTAGTTATTTCATAGGTATCATATACATTACCATTTTTATATAGAGTAACTATGATAGATTCAGGTCTAATATTTGATGCATTATTATCATCTACCCAAACCTTTGAAACTTTCACTTTAACTTTTGGAGAGTTTGTAAGTGTAGTATTAAATACTCTTATAGTTTTTTCTATAGTCTTTCCTTCAGCTTCGATAGTTTCAGTTCTCATAGCATTTTCATCTTCTACTATATCGGTATAGCTATAGAAATATCCTTCTGTTAATTCATTTAGATAAATTATATCTTCGATATTAGTATCAGCTATTGTTGAAGGTAATTCTTTTAATGTGTAAGTGAAATTATTTTCTGCGTTTAATTGTATTTTTTCAATTAACCAATCTTCTTCAACTCCATCATTATCTAAATCTACTTTAGCTCTTACTTCAACTTCAACAGGTAATTTTGGAGTATTTTCTCCGACCCATTCTTTTTTAATTACTAATTCTTTAGAATCAGTATTTTCACCAAAAATTATAGAACCATTTGATCCTATACCACCACCTCTTTGAGCAGTATTGTTTTTAATTAATAGTCCATTAACTTTTGCATTATCTTCGCTATTATTTTCGTCATAAACAGCTTTTAAAGCTAAGTAGCCTTTTATATTTGTTAATTGATCTTGTTCTACACTTTCTCCATCAGTATATCTACTGTCATGGTAGTCATGCATCCATTTTATCTTTGTACCAAGCGGAGTTCTTGTAGGTAAAGTTACAACAGAGTATCCGTCAGCTTTTGCTTCACTCTTGAAATCGTCAGCTTCAGCTAAAGCTGTATTACTTTCAAAAATTACACCTTTTTCAGAATAGAATTCTGCTGTTCCTGTTGGACAGAACCATACTCCACCACCACTACCTTGAACTACAGTATGATTAACTCCATCTATAGGGAAAGTAACTTCTCTATATTCATCATTAGCTTCGTTTGTTACTATATGTGCATTTTTTATATGTAATACATATGGAACACAAGCAACATATATACCACCACCTTGTAATCCTGCAGTATTCTCTGTTATCTCTCCGCCAGATATTTCAGATGTATTATTTGCAATATAAACACCACCACCTGAGCTTTCTGCTTTGTTTCCAGTAATGGTTCCACCTGTCATTATAAATGTTGCAGGGTAAACTCTTGACCATTTTTCTATAGTTGTATTAGCAAAGTTTTTTGTATCAATTCCAGTAGTATAAGCATCCATAGCTAATACAGCACCACCAGTAAGCGGAGCTGTATTTCCAGAAATTTCACCACTTTCAAATGTGAATTTTCCAGCGCCAAATATCATTACACCACCAGTTCCAAATACATCTTTTTTCCATACACCTTGCTCTAATTTATATGAGAAACGTTTTTTATTATTTCTTATAGCACCATTTCGGAAAGTGATTTCTGACAAAGGTTTATCTACAGTGTCGATATATGATCCATCTGATTCTACTCTATTTCTTGTATTATTAACATCTGAAATAGTTGATCCTGCGTAAACAGCTCCAACAATGGACTCGTTATCATGTATATTTGCTCCATCAATAAGGATTTTACCACCATTGTATGCAGCTATAGCACCAACTTCTCCATTATTAAAATATGATTCATAGTTTTGGTTAGAATGGATTTCTACATTAGTAATCTTTATTACATTTTCTCCAGTTTCTCTTACTAAAATACCTGTAGAAGAATACCAAACATTATCGTAAACATTTTTTGTGATTACTCCACCTTTTACTTCACCATTAGCAGAATTTCCTACAAATGCTATAAGTGCGTTAAATGCTGTTTGAGCTCTGTCGTAAGGCTTACCATTTTTTATGTAAAAATTATTAACATTATAATTTTGATATATTACATTTTCAGAATAAAGATGTCCTCTAGAAGTAATAAATCCTAAACCTTTACGATATTTATTTGACGTAGGAATTATTTGAGATATTCCATCAAATACTAATTCATTTTCTCCAGAATTTAATGTTAAACTTCCATTTTCAGTAACTATAAAGAATTCATCTTCTAGTTTTGAACCTCTATTAAAGTTAACTTTTTTACCATTTGTATTTAAAACTATTGATCTGTCAATAGTTATAGTTTTAGTAAATTCGTAGTCACCTTCTTTTAAATCAATTACTTGAGTTTCTGAACCAGTATATTCATTTATCGTTCTAACTAACCAATCAATATTTGATTCAACAGCTCTTCTAGAACGACTCTTAACTACTGGCTTAGCCTCAGTTTCTTCTTTATTTACTTTTTCAGATTCAGTTTCAACCACTGTTTCAGTTTCAACTACTGTTTCAGTTTCAACTACTGTTTCAGTTTCAACATTAGTTTCTTCTTCAACTTTTATTTCAGTTTCAGTTTCTTCGGTATTTTCGATGTATTCATCTAATACACTTGTTTCGAAAAGTTCTTCTTTAGATTCATCTTCAGCAAATGTTGTAGGAATTTGACCTAGCAACATTAAACACGCTAAGAAAAATGCTGAAAATTTACTAAATTTTTTACCTATTTTTCTCATTTCCCCCCCCCTTAATTTATTCATATACTATAATAACATAAATTATTTTTTTTTTATTCATTTTCTTTATTTTCTATTTTATCTAATCTTTCATTTATACTATTTATATTTCGATAAATTTCTTCGATTAATATTTCAGACTTAAGATTAACTTTATAATCATTCTTTGCTCTTTCTCTATCCTTTTCTTCCTGTCTATTTTGACTCATCATAATTATTGGAGCTTGTATTGCAGCAATACATGATAAAACTAAATTCATAAGAATAAATGGATATGGGTCAAAAGGATTTCTTAACATATACACATTTAATATTATCCACCCAATCAAAACAATAATAAAGAATATTATAAACGTCCAACTCCCCGCAAATTTAGCAAGTTTATCTGCTGCTAATTGACTTTTGGTCATCTTATTTTCCGGTATTTTATTTACCGTTTCAGCTAATAAAAGCTCTAAAGCTTCTTCATACTCTTCATTATTCATATCTTCATCTAGAATTTGCATTATTAAATTTACTTTATTTGACATATATCCCCTCAATATTTAACCCATTTTTCTTCATTATAAATTCAAACAATAATAAAATCAAATATTCTCCTATTTTTGAATTTTCTCATTTCTGAACAGAAATTTTACTTGTTTTCTGTATCTGTTATTTCTTTCGGATCAATAAAGACACCTTTAGAAATTATAAAGTTCATAAATAACAATATTTCTTTCTCATCAGCTTCTATATCAATTATTTGTTTTATAATCTCTTTAAAATATTGATATTCTTTATTTAATAATTCTTTTGAATACTTTTCATTTACATCAGTTTTCTTTTTAGAATATCTAACGTGTGAAATAGCTAAATAAACTAATTATGAAACATACGCATAATTTGATATCCAAATATTATATTTTTTATTTAATCTCTTTAACTCTTTTATAATCTTCTCAATTAAACTTTTATCAAAATATTTAGATAAAATTTCCAACACCTGCTCATTGTTACAATCTTGATTATTTCTTAATATCTCTTTTACTAAATATTCCGTAGAAATTGTTCTTGTTTCTTTTTCCGTATTGTTAAACTTTACTTTTTTATCTTCATCAATATATACTTCTAAAATATGTGATTCATTTAATTTTTTAATTAAATTTCTAATTGTAGAAGCATTAAAATATATCTTTTCACTAATATCCTCAATTGGTAGAGTTTCATTTGACATGCATATAACTAGTACTATCTGTTCAATTCTTTTAGTAGTTATATCTTCACTTTCTTCAAATAAATTAATGATGTTTGTTTTATCTTTTGGTTTAATATAATATCCTTTGTTTTTCTTATTCTGCATTTGAATATTAAATTCATTCTTAAAATATTTTCTTATTTTTGAAATATCATATCTTATAGTTCTAAGACTAACTTCATATTTCAACATCATATGATTACTATCAATTGGAAGCGGAGAATAATATAAATCTTCTAAAATATTTAATTGTCTTTCATTTAATTTCATATCTCCTCCTTGATTTAAATTATAGCAAAGGATTTCACGGGTAATTATAAACATTTTGCACTTTCAAATTCGACAGTGCAAAACTAGTAAAATACCTATACATATATTATTTTATTAAATCTATCCGTCTTTCAATTTTTCTAAATTTGAAACTATTTTTTAATTCTTGCACTTTTTAAATATTTATTCAAAACAAAAAACACCACAAGATTATACTTATGATGTTTTAAACATTTATATTCTATTTTTATTTCCTAATCTTTTAATGTTTTAATTTTAAATATCTTTGTTTTATAAATTTAGTAAAATTGAAATCAGTAATCGTTTTATCTACTTAAAATCTCTTTTAGAAGTCCATCACTAAAAATCATGTGAAGATTCAATATATTATTTATTTCTTCCATAGCTTCAGTAATTGGGTTTATAGCTGTTTTCCATCCTTGCCCGTCTGTTACCCATATAAAACTAATATTTTCATCTTCACTTATTAATCTATTTAGATTCATAAACTCACCGCATACAGATTTTAGCTTACTACCTCCACCATTATAGTAATTTGTTTCAATTAAAAATAGTTTATCTATAGTTTTATTGTAGATAGCTAAATCAAAACTTCTATTTGCTTTATCAGTCGGAACAGTTTTTCCCCATTTAGATCGGATTTGAGAAGCTTTAGCTTGAGGAATATATTCAAGATTGTATTCCCCAGAAATGCTTGAAACATAATCCTCTACGATCGTTTCCATATTAGTTCCACTTCTATTTTTTCTTCCATTACTGTCTAAACCAGCTTCAACACCATATACATAATCCACAAGTGATTTATTTGCATGATTTTTAATGAAATCTAATAATCCTATACTTTCACAAAAATCTACATAAAGATCTGTATTATCTTTATCTATATTCTTAAAGTTAAGATTTTTATAAGTCATTACAAATTCATTTAAGTCTAAAATTACAATCTCTTTATTTCTTTCAGAAATTAATGAAGGTATCGCCCTTATGAGATCAGGTTGTTTTCTAAAAAGCTCTCTTGTCTCATTTATAATATCTTCTTTTCCTATTAAATAATTTAATGTGTTTAATTCTAACTCAAACTCTTTAGTATTCCTTACTACTTTTTCCCAATTAATAAAATAATTAGGTGTTTTGTTTGACATAGATAAAGTATCAATAAAATATTCTAACCTATTACTATAATTCATATTTTACTCCCAAACTTTTTATTCGTTTTTCTGAAATTTTTAAATACTCTTCACATTCTTCTATACCAATAAATTTTCTATTTAATTTTTTTGATACTACTCCTGTAGTTCCAGATCCTAGAAAAGGATCTAGTATTAAATCGTTCTCTTTTGTAGAAGATTCAATTATTCTGTGTAATAAATATTCTGGTTTCTGTGTAGGATGCTTTCCATATATTTTCTCTATTTTAGGAGTTAATGCTCCTTCCCAAACATCTTTCATTTGTTTACCGTCATTATATTTTTTCATTAAATCATAATTATAATAATGGCGAGCTTTTTTATCATTTTTTCTAGCCCATAGAATAGTTTCCGTTGAATGGGTAAAGTATCTACATGAAAGGTTTGGAGGAGGATTTAATTTTCTCCATGTAATATTGTTTAGAATTTTAAAGCCTTCTTGTTCAAGTGCCATGCCTACAGAATAGATGTTGTGCAGTGTTCCAGATATCCAAATTGTTCCATTTGGCTTTAATAAATCTTTAGCAAGTTTTATCCAAGTTCTATTAAATTCGTGTTTTTCTTCTAAACTACTAACTTTATCCCAATCTCCTTTATTTACAGATACTACTTTCCCACCGCTAATAGATCTTCCAGCATTACTTAAAAAATATGGAGGATCTGCAAAAATCATATCAAATCTTTCTTTAGGTAATTTTTTCATTATTTCAAAGCAGTCACCCAAAATTAATCGAATATTTTTTTCTTTATAATAATTAATTTTATAACCTCCTAATAAGTATATTAAAAATGAAAAGATAATTAATAATTAGTAACAATTACTTCTGATATTTCACCACGTTTTGAAGCTACAGAATTAATACTTCTTTTAGCTTTCACTTCATTTATATTAAATTCCTTATATAACTCTAAAGTTATGGGTGAGTATGAATTTGATAACATACAATAAATATTTTTTCTTGTAAGTTCTGAAAACACATCTCTTAATCTGATTTGATCTTCATAAGAGAATCCTTCATTAGTATAAGATGTAAAAGAACTAGTTTCATTTATAGGAATATATGGTGGATCAAAATAAACAAAATCGCCTGCTTTACAAGTTTTTATTACTTCTTCAAAGTCGTTATTTAGGATTAATATATTTGATGAATTTAGGTATTCATTTATATTCTTCAGAAGTTCTTCGTCTACAATCTTCGGATTTTTATATCTACCATATGGTACATTAAATTGATTTTTTGAATTTACACGATACATTCCATTGAAACAAACTCTTAACATATACATTATCCTTGCAGCTTTTTGCGT